>NZ_VVIN01000292.1:0-305 GCF_008711145.1 Arenibacter lacus | reverse complement strand
AGCACATAGCCCGATTTATCATGGATGGTGAAATCAACCACCTGTCCCTGGTCGTTGTAGTTTAGCCTACAATCGAGCTTTTGATGGGAGCCTAAGATTTCGGGGAGGTGATCGGGACGGAGGGTCCTAAATAGTTTATAGGTAGTTTGTATTTGTTTTTCTAAACGTTTTTTTACCATGGGCAATAGGGCCGATTGCCGATTGCGCTCGAAGACTTGTTGGAGTTTGGGACCGGAGAATTGAGGGTGTACGGTATAGCCGCCAATAAAACGGGATCGGTACCCTTCCTTGGTGGCAATGCCATA
>NZ_VVIN01000291.1:0-306 GCF_008711145.1 Arenibacter lacus | reverse complement strand
TCCAACTGGAAGAAGGGTAGAAAATGCAGGAAAACTACGCTCAACAGGATTTGAAGTTGCCTTGAATTACGATATAGTTAGGAATGATGCCCTAACCTACAACTCGGGTGTAATTGTTTCTCGCAACAAAACCGTACTAAAGGAATATCTTACCCCACAGGAGATGAGAGGATCCCTAGGTGCTCCCGGACAGAATGATACCGATATGATCCGCATTAAGGAAGGCGAGGAAATTGGACAGATTTGGGGGCCCGTTTTTAGCGGAGAGGTAATAGATGGAAGTCAGCAATTTGTAGACCTTAATGG
>NZ_VVIN01000290.1:0-306 GCF_008711145.1 Arenibacter lacus | reverse complement strand
CCCAACTGGTAGAAGGGTAGAGAATGCCGGTAAACTACGCTCAACAGGATTTGAAGTTGCCTTGAATTACGATATAGTTAGGAATGATGCCCTAACCTACAACTCGGGTGTAATTGTTTCTCGCAACAAAACCGTCTTAAAGGAATATCTTACTCCGCAGGAGATGAGAGGATCCCTAGGTGCTCCTGGACAGAATGATACCGATATGATTCGCATTAAGGAAGGCGAGGAAATTGGTCAGATCTGGGGTCCCGTATTTAGCGGCGAGGTTATCGATGGAAGTCAGCAATTTGTAGACCTTAACAA
>NZ_VVIN01000289.1:0-308 GCF_008711145.1 Arenibacter lacus | reverse complement strand
GGCTGCTCCCCATAGCCCATATACTCCATATAGGCTTTTGCCAGGGCCAAGAATTTAGTATCGTCCAGATGTTCACCTCGGGGAAGGTTCAGGGTGGCATGTACGTAGCGCTTTTCGGAGGCATGGCGGAAGCCCAGAAAGACGAGCACCTGTTCGAAGACCTTAAGGTTCGTTTCCGTATCGGAATAGGTATTGTGGAAGCCGAGAATGGTCGATTCCGGTTTCCCAAGGACGTATTTCAGTACGCCCTGCACTTTGTTCCGATATAAGAGTCGTGCGATCATGACAGGTTCGTATTGTTGATAATG
>NZ_VVIN01000029.1:0-49041 GCF_008711145.1 Arenibacter lacus | reverse complement strand
ATTCCGCAGCAAGCACTGCATGAGATCATTCAGGAAGCCATCTTGCTCGATGAAGTAAAACCTTATCCATCCAAAAGGAAATTAAAATGAAGCAAAACGGCGCTATGATAATTCCAACACTGCGATACCAAGACGCTGCAGCGGCAATTGAATGGCTGTGCCATGCCTTCGGATTTGAAAAGCATTTGATTGTACCTGGGGAGGGACACACCATTGTTCATGCACAACTAAGTTTTGGCAATGCTATGATAATGTTGAGTTCTGAAAATGACAATGAATATGGCAGATACGTAAAGACACCCAAGGAGTTGGATGGAATTAATACACAAGCCCCGTATATCATCGTTGAGGAAATCGACAAACATTACCAAAGGGCCGTAGCAGCTGGCGCAAAGATACTCTTGGAGCTAAAAGACGAGGATTATGGGGGCCGGGGGTATACTTGCCAAGACCCCGAAGGACATAGCTGGAATTTTGGCTCGTACAATCCATGGATGGGGTAAAAATGCTTTGCGTACGATTAACTTCACTCTCATACATATTTTACACTTTATATATTTGAACACCAGTTGGTTGTGTGAAAAACACAGTCTACAACTATAATCTTAGTTGTAATAGTGTCCCTTTTGTCGGAATTTTTTGATTTTTAGTTTTTTGCAGGTCGCTTTAAGTAGGTAAAAGCTTACATTGGTTGAAATAATGGTTTTTCAATAATAGAATGTAAAAAAACGAATGTAAACTTACGAAGTATTCGGCCCACCGATAGGCTAGGGCTGAATATCTTGAACATAACCTAAACGATATGCAGATTTTAGGGTAAAGCCGAAGGTCTGTCTATATTTTCGGGGGCCGCAAAATCGTTGGAATTTGCTCTCGCCGATAAAAAAATAAACCAAAACAAAAGGCTTTTGTTGAGTGCGAGGCCGGAAGTTAAATGCCTGTCCGATCCACACTATTCACAGCTGGGGCCTTAGCATCAAGTAAACAATTCTACTCATTTTTGTGAATTCGGTACAATTATTGTACATTTATATGTACAGGAAAATGTACGTTAATATTAATTAATATGAGAGCAATAACCATTTCTAATCTGCGCAAGAATATAAAAAAGCATTTTGACTATGTCTCAAAGTCGACGGGAGTTATAATTGTACCTAGAAGTAAAGCGGACGATGCAGTTGTTATAATGTCAATTAACGAATATAATTCATTGAAAGAAACGGAGCATTTACTATCTACAAAGGCCAATAGAAATAGACTAATGGAGTCAATCGAGCAACTCGATAATGAAGAATTGGTTGAATACATTGAAGATTAAATTGAACTAGCCTTTTAATGAATATAAATTTTACAGCACACGGTTGGGAGGATTTTAGTTATTGGATAGCTACAGACAACGCTACTGCTTTTAAAATAAAAGAACTTGTTAAATCTATCAAACAAAATCCGTATAGAGGTTTAGGAAAACCCGAGCCATTAAAGCACGGACTAAAAGGATTCTGGTCGAGAAGAATAACAAGTGAACACAGATTAGTTTATAGGGTATCCGGAAAAAAAGGTGTTGACCAAACATGTACTATTATACAATGTAGATTTCATTATGACAACAAATAGACGCCAACACTACCTACACTCCTTCCCCCAGTCATTCACTTAAAAAGGATACCCTATCGCAAAATTCAAGATGGGCTGTGAGAAATCTAAATTAATGCGGTCCCCTTTGGGCAGATAGGGCTTCTGTAGGGGAGTGGCCAAATCAAACCGCAGCACAAAACTCTGTATATCTATACGGAGTCCGGCACCCACGCCAATTCCCAACTCCTCCATAAAACTGGAAGTGAATTTCCCCCCTGGGAGAGCCTCATTTTCCTTTAGCAACCATACATTCCCCGCATCGGCAAAGACCGCGCCTTTTAGAAAGGAATAAATGGGGAATCTATATTCTAAATTTGCCTCTAACCTTATATCCCCGGACTGATCAAAAAAGGAACCAGCATCCCCTGTTTCGGGATTATAGGTGCCCGGGCCCAGAGAGCGAATCCTAAATGCCCGCACACTATAAGGTCCGCCAGAAAAGTACTGTTTGGAAAAAGGCAGGGTGCTACTATTGCCATAAGGAACCCCTATCCCTCCAAAGAGTCGGCCTACCAATGTTTGGGAGCTCCCTACCCGCCAGTGATACCTAAGGTCTATATCCGTTTTTGCAAATTGGGAGTAGGCCAAGCCTAAAATGGTCTTATCCCCATCTTCGGTAGATTTCTTTCCAAACAGGCCTATTGTATTCCCTGCCAGGTCTACATTAGCGTTAAAAAATAGGGCGTTTTTCTTCTTGGGGTCTACCAGTTCGTTATAGGTAAAGGAGTAATTGAGACCGGCAATAAACTGTTGTTCAAAACTACTTCTTAACAAGGGGTTGTTATCCAAAATGGTCTCAAATTCTGCCGTGGTATTGGAGAGGTTTACGTAGTTGATATTTAGGGGATTTAGCTCATGATACACATACCTATTTTCGTTCCAGCCATAGCCAAAGATGTAACTGAAGGAGGTAAGGTTATACAGTTTACTTCTGTTTAGGTGTTCCATTCCCAGACTTATCTTGGTTTTGGGGACCGCATACCTAAAGCGTTCTTTAAATTTTACAAAGGATAACAACCTAGGAAAGATCAGGTCTGTTTTTAATCCAAATTGGGTACTGCTTAAGCCCGTACTATTGCTTCCTGCCAATTGGGTTTCATAGCCAACATTGCCAGTGATATTTAAGGTTTCCCCACCTCTAAATAGGTTTCTGTTGCTATAGGTGAGCGATAGGGTGGGGCCCGCAAAGTTGTTCGATTTGGATACGGCCTGTAACTCTGCCCGTAGGGAACGCTTGTTTAAGGGCGATAAATAGATATAGGCATCCAGTTTGGAGTACCCGTCGGTTTCCAGATTGCTATGGTCTTCCTTATACCGGATGTTCACATATTTATAGGTTCCAATGGAGGCCAATCGGTTACTGGTAAGCTTGGATTTTAGGGGGGCATAGGTTTCCCCTTCCTCCAACAAAATATAGGGTGCCAATCTCTTGGGCTTAAAAAAGTGGTTGTGCTGTATATACGTTATCTCCTCATATTGCACGGTATCCTTTGCCAGGCTATCGGTGGCCACGGAATAATTGGGGAATACCTGTATGGAATTTATGCGGTAAGGAACCAAGGATTTTTTGGGTACGTCTCGCTTCAACCGTAAAAACAGGTTAAACTGCTTGTTGTTATACTGATTGGTATCGGCTTCAAAGATTAGAAAATCGGCATTAAAATTATAATATCCCCTGGCCTTTAGATCTTGGTCTATACGTTCCCTTTCCATTTTAAATCGCTGAAGGTCGTAGCGTGTGCCAGGTCTTAGTAGGCTGTTTCCGAGCTTTTCCTTTATGTCTTGTATTATAGGAAGGGAATCGCCCTCCAATTGATAGGAAGCCAATTTGTAAGGCTTGGTAACGGCTACTTGGTGTGCCAAGGAGGCGGTTTTAGCCTTTTTATTTACCTGGGATGTGAGTTGGTTTCTAAAAAAGCCCCTGTTTTCTAGTCGGTTGTTAATTAGCTCCTGGGTTCTCTCCAAATCGATATCGCTAAGGTACACGGGTTCTTCCCCAATTTTTTTGTTCAGCCACCTATTTATAAATCCCGGTTTTTCCCGTTGTGCCTTATAGTGGACCCATAGGCCGGGATACATGCCCAAGACCTTGGTATTGGGTTCTGGTTTAAGTAGGCTTTGTAATTCTCTGCTTACTTGGTTAAGGTCTGCTACGGTGGTATCTGCGTTTAGCTGAAGTTCACCTTCCGTATACAACCACTGGTCCTCCGGAATATATTTCTTAACACTACATGCTTGCAGGACCCCTAGTAATAGGAGGGTTAAAAAATATTTTATGGATTGTTCGATTTTCAATGCGATGCTATTTTTTTTCGTTTTCTGCTTCCTCCATAATGGCTTTGGCAAAAAGCTCCTTAAATTCATTAAACTCCTTGTTAAAGATCAGGGCAATTCCCGTAACGATCAACTGTCCGTCTATAACGCTTTCAAATTCATTTTTACGAAAGCCTTTTAGTCGATACCTTCCATTTTCGGTCAGTAGGTATTCTACACTTACATTCCCGATTACCGGGGTACTTTCCGCTCCAGAATTCCCTCCTTCTATATTCATCTCGCTTCCCACCTGAACAATGAGTCGGTTATTGAAGAGTTGCTTGCTGGCGTTTACATCCAACTGGGTCCGCTCTTGGGGCGTATCCCCTTGGTAGTCCGTAAAACTTTCCAAACCAAAATCGAGTTCCACCCCAGTGCCTCCGATAAGCTTGTCCGAAAATTGGTTTAATTGCCCGGACAATACTTTGTTCACGTTGTCTTTGGCAATGGAGGCCGCCCCTCCAGAACTCCCATCACTGGTAGAGCCAGGGAAAAACCGATTTAAGACGAGCAGGGAAAATACCTGCTTGTTCAACTCTTCCTCCCTATTGTTTAGTTGTTGTACCCGCCCGTAAACATCACCTCCTAGGGATCCTTGTTTGTCTTCTGGGATGTCTAGGTTAAAGGATATCTCTGGTTGCAACAGCACTCCTTCTACATTCAGGTAGACTAAAAACGGCAGTTTTTGGCGGTATTTATTGGCAATTTCCGAACTGGCAGCCGAGGTCTGGGTAGCCATTAGGGGTGCGGCTGAGGTTTCCAATTTGTAAATGGCCCGTACCTGTAGTTCTGCATTGTATGGGTCGCCACTCCAAGTTAAGGTGCTTCCCGGGGCAATATCGAACCGCCGCTTTACCAGATTATAGAGACTGGCTTCGTAGTGTCCGCTACTTACCTCATACCTCCCTGCCAAGCTAGTACGACCGTTGGGATTGATGTCCAAATCAAATTCCCCCTTTCCGGTAACTTCAAAATTATCTCCGGACCGCTGGTCTATGACTATTTTAAAGGTGGCATTGTCCGCTACGTTTAGGGTGGCCGTAACGTCTAAACCTCTTAGTATTGAGGAGGTGGCGGTACTATCGGTGTTTTTGGTGATAATAGCATCCGGATTTTCTTTGTTCACAAAGAGCACCACCCCTTCGCGTTCCATCACTTCCAATTGGGATTCTGGAACTACAAAGGTTAAATTGGAACCTTCTACTACTCCTAAGTTTCCTGTTATTTTAGGGACGGATAAATCTCCCCCTACCGCTAGGTCGGCATTAAGTTTTAATGTTCCATAAAATAACTCGTTATCTTCCTTGGTGGCTTTAATGGGCTGGAATCCCTGGGTCTTTATTTTAAGATCGAAAGAAGGATTGCTAAGCTGTTCCGTATAGATACTACCGTCAAGGTGAAATAGGTGGTTATTGGCATCGGCTATGGAGAAGTCATCGAAATAAATCCCCTTATTATCTACTTTAATCTCTTCTTGTGGAAGGCTGAAAGTGGCATTTAGGGAATTCACCTTCAATCCGGCCTCCATAAATCGGAGATTCCCCTCGTACTTGGGATTTGCGGGGGTGCCGTTCACCCTAAATTCCCCTGCAAGACTGCCCGTTGGCTGAGAAATGCTTTCGGGTGCCAAGGCTGCTAGTGCCTTCATTTTTATCTCGTTGATGAGGAGGTTTAGGTTTAGTTGTGCCCCACTTTCCGCCGCAACATAATCGCCCTTAATGCCTAGGTTAACATCCCCACCAGAAAGGGAAAGGTCAAAATCATAGGTCTCTGCTGTTTTAGAATTGGCCGTTAATCTCAGATTCCCTAAGTCCGACTCCATAGCCGAAAATTGGGTTATTTCCATTTTTGCGACCATTCCGGTATCTCCATAGGGATCTTCAAAAGTAAGGTTGCCCTTTACGATCCCTGCTGCCAGGTTTTCTTCCGGATTTAAAAAACTAGTGAAGGTGCTCAGTCTAAAATTCTCAAATATCAATGAAAGGTCTTGATCTTTGTCAGCGTAATGACTACTGCTAAGCGTCATTACCTGCTGGTTTCGCTGCAGTTTAAAATCCTGAAATTCTAAAAACCGCTCCGCTAGGACGATGTGGTTACTTTCGGGAATTTGCCATTGCTGTTTATTGAGCATCAGATTGGAAGGGTCTATTTTAAGGCGTAGGGTATCTTGGCGTACGCTTAATGTAGCACCTATATGCGCCAGTGTTGCCTCCCCATCGTAGGCATCAAAATTGAGACCTAGCTCCTGGTTTTTTAAAGTCCCACTTAAAGATATTTTGGGGATGGCAATAGGCCCTGAATTAATGGCTTTCCATCCAAAATTAACATCCAAGTTTTTTCCCGTGCCTTCCAGATCTAGGTGTAAGCTATCTAGGGTACTATCGTTATAATTGATATATGGGGCGCTGAGGTTGGCAGTTAGGTGTTGTTCTGCCTCATTAAAGCCTGCCTCTAGGTAGACGGTGTCCATTTTTTTTAATCCCCCTACAAAAACCTCTTCCAAGACGGGATCTTGTTTTATGGCCAACATCATTTTCATAGAAACCGGATCTTGCCCTGTTTCCTTGGCAGTAGTATCCTTAAAATAACCACTAAAGTGCCGCTTAAGGGCCTTGTTTAAGGAGGTTATATCGCTATTGGAACGCAGCTCCCCCTGTATTATCTTACTGTTGATATCTACTGTGGTCCTTTTCCCGTTGCTAGCGGCATTTACCTTAAGGTTGGTAACGGGATATGGAGTGTTCTCATTAACCAATAGGGCATCGTCTATTTGCGATTGCAGGGTAAAATCATCCGCATTGCCTTTAAAATTGGCCTGTAGCTTAAATTGGGCCTTCGTATCCCTTTTTGTAATTCCCAAGGCAGAAAGGTCTGCCCCTATCACATTGAGAAACAGTTCTACTTTTGAGGAAATGGAATCCAGATCTAGTCCAGCCTCCATTTGGGCGTTTAGGTTTTCATCCTTAAATCTTAGATTTATATTTCCCTTGCCTTGGTTTAGGGTCCCTTGTAATTTTAAATTGGAAAAATCATACCCTTGCCATTGTAGCTCGGTAAAATCGGTATCTACTTCCGCATGCAACGTATTTACAGAGCTACCACTCCCCGTGGCATTTAATGTAAAGGAAACTGGTCCCAATTGTTCATTGTTCAGCAGTTTTTCTAGGTGTAGTTGTACTACCTCTAACTGGCCATTGAATGCTATTAGCTCTTTGCTGGAAAAATTTCCGTCTAGGGAGATAGAACCATCGGGACTTTTTAAAATGGCTTGGGCGTCCATAGTCGCTAAGGTTCCCTTAAGTACTGCTGTTATTTGAATGGAATCTGGCAGGGTTACTCCTAATTCTTCCTCATTAAGAAATTGGGCAACATCGGTTTTAAGGGTAGTAAATTCAAGCTTTGGGAAATCTACATAGAGCGAATCTGTTTGCATTAGGTTAGATAAGGTTCCTTGTAGCTGTAGCGCGGTAGTTTTCCCCCATTGCAGGGCGGTATTTTGTAGTTGAAGATTCCCCAAGGTACCCTCTAGGAATAATTTTCCGGAAACCGACTTCTTAGCTAAAACTTGGAAAGCTTCGTTTTCTTTTAATGCAGCCCAAAAAGGGTATGCTTCCTCCAGGTGGAGCAGCAAGGAGGGCATGGCCACGGACACCTGGGCGGTTGCTGGCTTATTAAGAAAATCTGTGATGGAGGTATATTTTATTTTGATCGTTCCATTGAGCCTGCTTTTTGGGGTGGAAATATCAATATTAGTAAAGGAAACACCCTTGTCGTTGGCCTTAAGGTCTACGCCAAAATTATTTAGGGCGATGCCATCTTTTTGATAAAATGAAAATTGGGCTAGGGAGATTTCGGCAGCTTTGTTTCTTAAGAGCGCCGTCGGCATGTTTAGGTCTAGCTTGCTTATTGCTAAGGTAGTGGTAGTTACCAAATCCTTTGCTGCATCGTGCTCTTTGTAGGTGTAGGTAATATTATTATTCTCCATAACCACGGGGCCTGCTTCAACTTCCCAATTTGGCCATTTAAACTCCAAGGGTTTTTGGGTTTTAGTGGTGTCCTTGGGCAGCTGCTTGGTCACTTTTAGGTCACTATAAGCTACTTGGGAGTTGTGTAGTTCTAGGCGTTCTAGTGCTATCTTTCTATTCGCAAGATCTGCCTTGGGCAAGGCTAGGACAAAAGACCCAATGTTTAGCTGTCCTTCTATTTTACTGGGGAGGGAACTGTAGTTGGCCGCGGTATTTTCTATCGTTAACTGGTCTACCATAAGTAGAGGTAGTGTGTTCTCCGCAGAGGGTTCCGTCTCCTGTTGTAATTCTTTACTCTGGGAATAGGTGATGTGGGTGTTGGAGATAGAGGCGCTACGTATATGGAATACGAATTGCTCTAGGTCTATCTCCTTCATTCTTAAACGAAGATTACCCAACTGAAGCGAAGCGTCTAAACCGGCAACCTCATCCCGGAAATCTACCTTAAAGTCATTTAGTTTAATAGTCCCAATTTCCACTTTGGGCGGCGCGCTGCTAGTGCTGCTAGCGGTAGTATCGGTTGCAAAGGCATCTATCAGGAAATCAAAATTATAGACGCCAGTATTTTCCGAACGATCTATCTTGGCCACCACTCCCTCCCAGTCTAGGGATGCAATCCTAATTTTATCGCCCTTTATCAAAGGAAGTAAGGGGATGGATGCCTCCAAGGCTTTGGAATGTAGCAAGGTATCTCCCCGCTGGTCCTCAATATAAAGTCCCTCTACATAAGCGTTCCCAGAAAAGGTAAGATAGAGGCGGTCTATCCCTATTTTGGTATTGGTTTTCTCCGAAACATAGTGAACCACCTTGTGGATGATGATATTTTGTCCCCAGGGACTTCGGATAAAGAGGAGGAGTAAAAAAACAAGTGCCAGCAAGGCAAGGGCTATCCTGCCAATTATCTTTAGCGCTTTAGACTTTTTACTACGGTCTTTCTCTTTTTTTTGGGAACTCATTTTCTGTTTAGCTATGCACTTTTAAACAAAGCTAAGTGCAAAATGGCAGTTTCTATATCAAAGTTGATTTAAATTATGATTATTGCCATTATTAAAATCCGCTGTGGAGTATCATTGGACTACGCGGCATTAATGAAAGCTCCTTCTTTGAGACTAATAATTTAATAGGATGGCCGAGATAATAATCACGGCCAAAATAACCAATATCATCAGATTGTAAAATCTTCTCTTTTTCTTTTTTAGTTTGGATAGTTCACTCATATTGTGGGTAAAAATAGGGCTTTGCTTTTAGCTGTATTTCTGCTATCGCAATAGAAATTGACTTAAAAAGTAGGATTTTCACCACCCTAAAAAAAGGTTTTTAGACCCCACTTTTAGGCTTTTCTTATGGTTTGGGAGGATATTACCCCTGCATTATTATCGATATCTTTGCAGTCTTAAATTTCGGTAGTTATGAAGCAGGACAGTAAACATAGTTTAAAAGGGATGAAGTTTTCGGTATTAGACTTGGTACCGGTGGCCCAAGGAAACACGCACCTCCAATCCATGGAAAATAGTTTGGCGCTTGCACAGCATGTAGAGCGATTGGGATATGACCGATTTTGGATTTCTGAACACCATAATATGGATACCCTGGTAAGTTCTGCCACCCCGCTTTTAATTGGGTATGTAGCACAGGGAACCAACAGTATTAGAGTAGGTTCTGGTGGGGTGATGCTGCCCAACCACGCCCCCTTACTGGTTGCGGAGCAGTTTGGAACCTTAGAGACCCTTTATCCTGGAAGGATAGATCTTGGCTTGGGAAGGGCTCCCGGAACAGACCAGTTAACGGCCAAAGCATTGAGAAGGGACCGTCCCGAAACGGTGCACGATTTTCCCCGCGATATTGGGGAGCTGCAAACCTATTTTTCTTCGGAAAACCGCAACGCAGCCGTACGGGCCATCCCCGGAGAAGGATTGGATATTCCCCTGTACCTGTTGGGTTCTAGCACCTTTAGCGCTCAATTAGCTGGAATAAAAGGGCTGCCCTATGCCTTTGCCAGCCACTTTGCACCTACCCACCTACACGATGCGTTGCGTTTATACCATCAGAACTTTCAGCCTTCCAAGCAATGCAATACCCCTTACACCATAGCATGTGTAAATGTAATTGCAGCCGATACCGATGAGAAAGCCAAACTTTTAGAGACTAGTTTGCAACAGCTGGCCTTGGGAATTATCAGGAATACTAGAAAACCCCTAGCACCCCCAGTGGAAAGTATGGATGGACTTTGGCATCCCCTAGAAAAGGTGCAGGTAGAGAAAATGATGCACTATAGTTTTGCGGGTTCTAAGGAAACCGTGCGAAAACAGCTGGCATCGTTTGTGGAAGCTACCAGGGTAGATGAGGTTATGGTAGTGTCCCATATCTATAACCATGAAGACCGACTGCGATCTTACGAACTGCTAAGTACAATCTTTAAGGAATAGGCACGCAGGTTTTTAAAATTCCGTATTTTTGTGCGGTTCATGAAAAGTGTTTTTCAAAAAATAGCAGCATTTAGCCTAGCACTATTAGTGCTTGGTGCTACCATGTCTTTTACCGTGGGTATGCACTATTGCGGAAAGACGCTGGTAGATTATTCGTTCTTTAACAAGGTGGAAAGCTGTGGAATGGAAATGATGCAGGTTCCGGAAATTGAAAGCTGCTCCATAGTGGTAGACAATTGCTGTATGGAAGAACATCTTACCTTTGAAGGGCAAGACATTCTAAAAAGTTCCTGGGACCAACTTAAATTTCAGCAACAAGTGTTTGTGGCTTCCTTTTCCTATGGTTTTTTCCAGATCTACACAGGGGAAAATACGAACACCTATCACTTTTTAGACTATTCCCCCCCCTATCTCGTACGGGACATTCCCATTTTGTATGAGACCTTCCTGCTTTGATTTTCATTACCTTATAGAAAACAGCGACTAACAGCAATAGTTGTTTAAGACCAGCTGCCTGTGTTTTTTATAGGACCCCTTTATTTGTGTAAGAATTACAAACAAGGAGCTCCATGGAGCACAGGGGATGGTTAGGGCTGCTCCCAGTTTAGATGAATATTCCTTGATGGAGTTATTGAGAAGATTGGGAGCGCAATGAATTAAGAAGCAGATTGGCGTGAAACAAGCCTATAAATTAGAATAACATTAATTATAAAATCAATTAAAAATGAATACAGTAAAACTAAAAATTGGAGTACTAGCCTTAGGATTATTAAGCATGGGAATGATGTCTTGTAAGGAGACCAAAAAGAATACCGATCAAAATGCAACAAATGCACAGGCACAAGAAGTTGCTTCGGAACAAGAAGCGACGGGGGTGGCCTTGATCATCAACGATTATATGAAGCTTAAAGATGCCTTGGTAGGAGACAACCAAGAATTGGCGGCGAAAGCAGGGGAGACGCTGGCAGGCACTCTATCCACTATGGAGGCAAATACCTTGGCAGATTCCAAGGAGGCCGAGTTGCAGGCTATTATTGATGCGGCCAAGGAAAGTGCCCATCAGATTGTGAAGAGTACTATTACGCAACAAAGAGAGCATTTTGAGGGATTAAGTGATAATTTGGTGAGTTTAGTAGCCATTGCCGGGACTCCAATGCCCTTGTATCAGCAATTCTGTCCAATGTATAAGGACGATAAAGGTGGTATGTGGGTAAGTACGGAAAAAGCGGTATTGAATCCATATTTTGGAAGCCAAATGTTGAAATGTGGATTTGTACAGAAGGAACTAAACTAGGCCACCACCTAGTATTTGGACAGGGACGATAGGAGTCGTATATTATCTTAGAAATAGGGTACTAGACGTCAGATATCTAGATGGGCATGAAAAAAAAGATTCTCGTAAAAAACATGGTGTGCAATAGGTGCATTACCTTTTTGGAACAGGAGTTCCAAAAGGTGGGCCTAAGGGTAGATTCCATTGTTTTGGGAGAAATTGTCTATGAAGAAAAAGAAGGAATTGGTGCCGCTGTGATAGAAGACTTGCTAAGGAGAAATGGCTTTGAACTAATAAAGGATACCGGCGAAATACTTGTCGAACAAATAAAATTAGCCTTGTTAGAAGCGGTAGATCAACTGGATGCCAACTCCGAAGAAAACCTATCGTCCTACCTGTCCAAAAGACTTAATAAGGAGTATTCCGTATTGAGCAAATTATTCAGTAAATTAGAGGGAGTTACCATAGAACGGTATTATATCCACCTAAAAATAGAGAAGGCCAAAGAACTGATTCAGCTACAACAACTTAACTTCTCTGAAATTGCCTATAGTCTAAACTATAAGAGCAGTAGCCATTTGGCATCCCAATTTAAATCCATGACCGGGATGTCTATGAGCGATTATAAGAACTCACAGCAGTGGGGAAGGAAGCCTTTGGACCAAATAGTATAAACATCCTCCACAATTGTGATAACCATCTGACTTTGGATGGGCTAACTTTGAGTTTTCACTTAAAACTTTTACAATGACACATACCTATACCATAGTTGGAATGACCTGTAATGGTTGCAGGAGCCACGTAGAGGAAACCTTGAAAAAGGTGGAGGGGGTTACCAATGCTTCGGTAGACCTAGCAAAGGCAGAGGCCACAATAGAAATGAAGGAGCATATTGGGATTGAGAAATTTCAAAGGGCTCTGGAGAAAGAAGGAGGCCGTTATAGTATTGCCATGCAGGGAGAGGAGCGGCTTCAGCAGCAGGAATCCCATAAAAACATCAATGGTGGCGGTACTGCCACCTATTCCATATTTGGAATGACCTGTAATGGTTGCAGGAGCCATGTAGAGGAAACCTTAAAAAAGGTGGAGGGGGTTTCCAATGCTTCGGTAGACCTGGCAAAGGCAGAGGCTACTATAGAAATGAAGGAGCCTATTGGGATTGAGAAATTTCAAAGTGCCTTGGAGAAAGACGGTGGCCGTTATAGTATTGCTATGCCAGGAGAGGAAGCAACGGACCACCTAAAAAATCCTAAAAAAGAAGTAAAGGGTACGGGAACAGGGACCTTTTACTGCCCTATGCATTGTGAGGGCGATAAGACCTACGACAAGGCAGGTGACTGCCCAGTCTGTGGAATGGATTTGGTGGAAGAAGTGAAAATGGATGCCTTTGGCGCTACCCAATATACCTGTCCCATGCATCCAGAAATAATAGCGGACGATCCCGGTGATTGCCCTATTTGTGGCATGGATCTGGTACCGGTGGAAGCAGATGTTTCTGCCGAAGAAAAGAATTATAAAAAGTTGCTCCGTAAGTTTTGGATAGCGGGAATTTTTACCCTGCCGATTTTTATCATCGCCATGTCCGAAATGATTCCCAATAATCCATTGTACAATATACTTTCCATGAATTATTGGAACTGGATACAATTTGCACTCTCTATCCCAGTGGTGTTTTATGCTACATGGATGTTTTTTGAACGGGCCTATCGTTCCATTAAAACATGGAACCTCAATATGTTTACCCTAATCGGTATTGGGGCGGGAGTAGCGTGGTTGTTCAGTTTTTTCGGCTTGTTGTTTCCCGATTTTTTCCCCGAACAATTTAAGACCCATCACGGAACGGTGCATGTATACTTTGAAGCGGCCACCGTTATCCTAACCTTGGTTTTAATGGGGCAGTTGTTGGAAGCGAGGGCACACAGTAAAACGAATAATGCGGTAAAGGAACTGCTGAAATTGGCTCCCAATAAAGCGACCAGAGTTGTTGATGGGGAGGAAGAAACCATTGCAATCCATAAGATAAAAATAGGCGATTTGCTTCGCGTAAAACCTGGAGAGAAAATACCGGTAGACGGAACCATCCGTGAAGGAAACTCGTCCGTAGACGAGTCCATGATTACCGGAGAGCCCATTCCTGTGGATAAAGGGGAGGGCGATACCGTTAATTCTGGGACCATCAACGGTCAGCAATCCTTTGTGATGGAAGCCCAAAAAGTGGGATCGGATACCTTGCTGGCGCAGATAATAGAGATGGTGAACAAGGCCAGTAGGAGTCAGGCTCCCATACAAAAGCTAGCCGATAAGATTTCTGCCTACTTTGTGCCGATTGTGGTATTGGTGGCTGTTATCACCTTTTTTGTATGGGCTATTGTAGGACCAGAACCTGCCTATGTGTTTGCTTTGGTAAATGCCATAGCCGTACTGATTATTGCTTGTCCCTGTGCGCTTGGACTCGCCACCCCAATGTCTGTAATGGTGGGGGTAGGGAAAGGCGCCCAATCTGGGGTCCTAATAAAAAATGCGGAATCGCTAGAGCGGATGGATAAGATAGACACCCTTATTATTGATAAGACAGGTACCATAACCGAGGGGAAACCCTCTGTAGAAAGTGTTAATAGTAGCTCTCCCGATTATAGCGAGGAGCAAGTACTGCAATATATCTATGCGGTGAACGCCCAGAGCGAACATCCCCTAGCAGAAGCAACGGTTAATTTTGCCAAAGAAAAGAAAGTTTCGTTGTGGTCCGTGACAGATTTTAACTCCGTAACCGGAAAAGGCGTTACGGGAATGGTAGCGGGCAAAAAAGTGGCGCTGGGGAATAAAAAGATGATGGAAGAAGCCCAGGTGAAGCTGTCTAGCCAATTGCAGGAAGCAGTTTTGGAAGAACAGAAAATGGGTAAAACCGTTCCCTTTTTAGCCGTAGATAATGTAGGTGTAGGCTATGTGGTTATCAGCGATAAGATAAAGGTAAGCAGTAAGAGTGCCATTGCGCAGCTGCAGTCGCACGGAATTGAAGTGATGATGTTGACCGGGGATAATCACGATACTGCAAAGGCGGTGGCAGAAACCTTGGGCCTTTCCAATTTTAAAGCCGAAATGCTAACACAGGATAAATTAACGGTGGTAGAGCAGTTGCAAAAAGAAGGCAAAAAAGTTGCCATGGCCGGGGATGGGATCAACGATGCCCCCGCATTGGCAAAAGCCGATGTCGGTATCGCTATGGGCACCGGAACCGATGTAGCTATAGAAAGCGCAGGGATTACCTTGGTGAAAGGAGACTTGCAAGGGATTGTAAAAGCTAGGAACCTGAGTGAAAAGGTGATGGGGAATATTAAACAAAACCTATTCTTTGCGCTCATTTACAATACCCTTGGGGTGCCAATTGCAGCAGGAGTCCTCTATCCTGTATTTGGATTACTGCTCTCCCCTATGATTGCCGCACTGGCGATGAGTTTTAGCTCGGTATCAGTTATAGCAAATGCTCTGAGGCTGCGGGCAGCAAAAATATAACCCTAGAAAAGAGGGTGTTTTTAAGCGGACTTTGATTGATAAAATCAGAGTCCGCTTTTTTTTGTCCTAGTAGTACAAGGATGATAGGATTTCTGCCTACCCTTAGAACTAGCTTTGCGGCAAATACCCCACTCCACTCCTTAGCTAACAATAAGCTAACATAGCTTGGTTTTAATCACAATCCCTTAACATTCTACTTGAATCCGGTTAACCTGTGAAGCTCATATTTGCGGCCTATTAATAACTAATACAATCTTTAGAACAACATGATGAGGACGCAATTTATTTTAATAATGGCTTTATTGGCATTTGTAACCGGCCACTCTCAAAAACTCTTTGAGGGAACGGTTCTGGATGAGAACATGCTGCCCTTGCCAGGGGCTTCGGTAGTAATAAAAGGAAGCACCATAGGGGTGGCGGCCGATTTTGATGGGGTTTTTCAAATCGAATTGCCTACAGGTGACGAAACCTTGGTAGTATCGTACATAGGATATATTGCCCAAGAAATTGAAACGGGGGGTAAGGATAGGATGGACATTCAGCTACTACCAGATTCCCAAATATTGGATGAGGTAGTGGTTACCGCTTTGGGAATTAGTCGTGCAGAGAAAAAAATTGGCTATGCCACCCAAACCATCGATACCGAAATAATAGAGGAGGTAAATGCACCCAACGTGGGGAGTTTATTCTCGGGGCAGGTAGCCGGACTCTCGGTGAGTAATCCTACCGGACTTTTTCAAAAGCCATCCTTTTCCCTAAGGGGGAAAACGCCGCTGGTGGTTATCGATGGTATTGCCGTAGAAACCGATTTTTATGATGTTTCCGCCAATGATATTGCCAATATCAATGTGTTGAAAGGCACCACCGCCTCGGCATTGTATGGTTCTAGAGGTAGGAACGGGGCTATATTGATTACTACAAAAAATGCAAAAACCGATGGGTTGGAGGTCACCGTGTCCCACAATACCATGGTTTCAGCCGGATTTACCGTATTTCCCGAAACCCAAAACCAATACGGGAACGGTTCCAATGGGAAGTATGAGTTTTGGGACGGTAAGGATGGGGGGGTGTCCGATGGCGATATGATCTGGGGCCCTAAATTTGAACCCGGCGTATTGGTATCCCAATGGAACAGCCCAATCTATGATAAGGTAACCAATGAAACCATTCCGTGGTGGGGCGATGTTTCTGGTACCCAGTACGACGATAAGTCCAGATACTCCCGTGTACCTACCCCTTGGAAATATCACAACAACTTAAAAGATTTCTTGGAGCCGGGCTATATCGCCTCCACAGAGTTTGCCATCGCCAACAAATCGGAAAAAGGAGCCTTTAGATTGGCAGGGAATTTTTCTAGCCAAAAAGATAGGGTGCCCAACGCTAGCCTAAAAACTGGGGGCTTAAGCTTTAAGGCCACCACCAATTTATCCGAAGCACTTACGCTAGACAGTAAGTTGTCTTATAATAAAGTATACTCCCCTAACTATCCCAGGCATGGCTATGGGCCCAAAAACCATATGTATACCATTCTAATTTGGATGGGGGACGATGTAAATGGAAAAGAATTGGACCAGCACCGTTACGTTCCTGGACAGGAAGGCTACCGGCAGGCAAATTATAATTACGCCTGGTATAACAATGTGTACTTTGCTGCCCATGAACTCAACCAGAAATACGATGCCGATCTTATAAACGCACAGCTGGCGCTGAACTATGATATTACTAATGAACTAAAAGTACAGGCAAGGGGATCTGCCGTGATACAGGATATTTTTGAGGACCGGCAAAGCCCCAAGAGCTATTTAAATTATGGCGATGCTAGGGATGGGGACTACAAGACGTGGAACCGAAACAGGCTAACGGTAGATTATGATATCCTTGCTACCTATAACAAAGAAATATCCGAAGAATTTTCTTTTGATATCAATGCTGGTGCCTCCTCCTTTTATAGGAAATACCAGGAAGAGTACAATTCTACGGATGGTTTAGTGGTTCCTTTTGTTTATAGTTTAAACAATACCAAGGGATCGGTAGCGGCAAAAACCTATCTAGAGGAAAAAGCTACCAATAGCGTGTATGCAACCTTAGGAATGGATCTTTATAATGCCGTCTTCCTAAATATAGCGGCTCGGAACGATTGGTCTTCTAGCTTGCCAAAGGAAAATAGATCCTATTTTTACCCTTCGGCCTCCCTTAGTACAGTGGTATCCAATTATGTGAACCTTCCCTTAGGGATAGATTATCTAAAAGCGTTTGGCTCATGGGCGAAGGTTTCCAGTGACCTAGGGCCCTATAGTACTGCTTCCTACTATACCAATAACGGGGTGTTTGGAGGGAACGTTAAATTGGAATACCCCAATGGTTTGGTCAATCCCAATATTCAACCAGAAAGTTCTACCTCCTATGAATTGGGGTTGAGTTCGGCCTTTCTACAAAACCAATTGCGATTAGACCTTACCTATTACCATGTGGTAGATACCAACCAGATTATAGATTTGCCAATATCTAACACCTCTGGTTTTGAAAACCGAAAGGTGAACGGCAACGAATATACTACCAAGGGACTAGAGGTTGTTTTGGGGGCTACTCCTTTTCGCACCGATACCTTTAGGTGGGATGCTACAGCTAACTGGAGTAGAAAGGTACAGCGGATTACGGACATTTATGGGGAGAACTCTACCTATAAGGACCTAAGGTTAAATGATCGTGCCGATAGTTATTATGCCACCGTTTGGCAGAAAACAGCTGATGGGGATTTAATTCTAAATGATCAGGGAATGCCCATTCGCGATAATTTTAAACAGCGATTAGGCCATTCCGATCCCAGTTGGACCCTTGGGCTTCAAAATACCTTTAAGTACAAAAACCTTTCTGTAAACATCGGTATTGATGGGGTTTGGGGCGGATTGATGCGTTCCGTAACGGTAGAGAAAATGTGGTGGGGCGGGAAGCATCCCAACTCAACGGAATTCCGGGATGCGGAATATGCCGCTGGGAAACCGGTGTACGTGCCCAATGGGGTTGCCGTGACGGGAGGAGAATTGGTGCAGGATGTAGATGGTAGTGTTATTTCCGATACTAGGACGTATCAGAAAAACACCACTGCGGTAAGTTGGCAGACCTGGTCCCAAAATTATCCTTACCGGGCAGCAGTGAGCTATAAGGAAAACAAAAAGTTTGCGAATGTTTTTGATCGCAGCTTCTTTAAACTGCGTACCCTATCCTTTAAATATGACTTTACCGATTTGGCCAATATAAAAGGGGTAAAGCAGCTAGAGACTACCTTGAGCGGATATAATCTTTTCGTTTGGAAAAAAGCGGATATTATTGATCCCGACTTTGGAAACGACAATAACCTGCAAGACCCGTCTACCAGATATATCGGCATGGGGGTTAAGGTGAAATTCTAATAATGCTAATAAAAAGAACATGAATAAAATACCATTTTTAAGTTTTCTGATGCTGATGATCACCCTAACGGGCTGTACCGATCTTTCCGACATCAACGTAAATCCAAATAACGTAAGTGAGACCCACCCACAATTGTTGTTGACCAATATTGCGAGCAATGCATTTACGGTCAATGGTACATCGGCCTTATACGCCTCCAGAATGCTGGTGCAAACCGATGGGGAAAGCAACCTTCAATATTATAACTGGAGTCGCGCAGAGTTTGGGGATTACAATATGCTAGGGGAGGTAAGCAAGATGATGCAGGAGGCAGAACGTATAAAGAGTCCGGCCTATATAGCGCTATCTAAATTCTTTAGGGCCTATTATTTTTATAATCTTACGCTTCGCTTTGGGGATATCCCGTATAGCGAAGCCCTACAAGGGGAGACAGAGGGTAACTATGCCCCTAAATACGATGCTCAAAAAGAGGTGTTTATCGGGATATTAAAGGAATTGGAGGAAGCCAACTTACTCTTAAATAATAATACCGAGTTAATAGCTGGAGATATAATTTATAGCGGTAATTCGCTTAAGTGGCAACGCTTAATCAATTCTTTTAGGCTAAAAGTCCTTATTACCCTCTCTAAAAAGGAACATGATGCTCAATTGGGGGTTAAAGAAGCCTTTGCCAGTATTGTTGCCAATGAACCACTTATGGAGTCTAATGGAGATAACGGTCAGTTAGTGTATTTGGATGAGGAAGGAAGTAGGTATAGAGAGTTTAACTCCAGTAGCTACGGATCTGGGATGTATATGGATGCGACTTTTATAGACCGATTAAAGGAAAGACGAGACCCTAGATTGTTTATTTTCAGTGGAATTACTAAAAATGCCAAGGAAGCGGGACTGGCAATAGACGATTTTAATGCCTATGCCGGAGGCGATCCCCTTGCTCCCTATGCCGAGGTAAATGATAAGGCTGCGGCAGGCGATGTTTCCAAGGTAAATTTGAGATATTCCACAGACCCCACTACCGAACCACATAATTTGATGGGCTATTGGGAGCTAGAATTTATTCTGGCCGAAGCCGCGCTTAGAGGGTGGATAGGCAGCAGTGCCAAAACGCATTATGAAAATGCCGTAAAAGCTTCTTTTAGCTTTTATAATGAGTATGCCAAAAACTTGGAAGCGTATGTAACGGCATCGGATGCCGAGACCTACCTAAACGGTCCCTTGGTGGCTTTTGAAGAAGGGATGTCTATGGATAATAAACTGGAATTGATATTGACCCAAAAATACTTCACCACCTTTTTGCAGTCGGGCTGGAGCATGTATTTTGACCATCTAAGAACGGGATATCCCAATTTTGCACATTCCCCAGGAGTTACTCCTCCCACTAGGTGGATGTACCCTCAATCTGAATACAACAATAATACCCAACATGTTTCCCAAGCAATTGAAGCACAGTTTGGGGCAGGAAACGATAAGATAAGGGAAATTAGCTGGTGGCTGCAGTAATATTTTGGACTTGAATATGGGCTTCATATAATGGAATGTTTATTTTAGAGGTTGGGCATAGCTGCCAAGTAGTGGGGCACCCCTAGAGGGCCAGGGAGGCTTTGGATATATAAGGACCATACTATAGGGGAACGCAGTGTTTAGTTATGTTGTTATCCTTCCTTAGTAAGTATAGGGATTGCTGCCAAACCTTCTTGTTAAACCGTGGGTGTAGTCATAAACATCACCATTGAAACCAATATTTAGATTGGAGCAGTTGTTCCAATAATATAAATTTTAACACTATAAATAATTAATCAGATGAAAAGAAGCGTAGTAACTGTGATGATGGTTCTCCTAGCGGGAATATTCTCTAAAGGCATGGCACAAACCGACCAGCAACCCAATGTAATTCTTATAACCTTGGACGGACTCCGTTGGCAGGAGCTTTTTTCCGGAGCAGATCCCTTGTTGGTAACCAACAAAAATTATGTAGGGGATACTACTGGTTTAAAGGCCAGATTTTGGAGAGATACCCCAGAGGAGAGAAGAACTATTTTGATGCCTTTTTTCTGGAATAAAGTGAAAGAAATGGGACAGTTGCACGGAAATAGAAGCCTTGGGAATAAGGTAAACCTCACCAATGAAATGTGGTTTTCCTATCCTGGGTATAACGAGATCTTAACCGGGGAAGCAGACGACAAAAGGATTACCAGCAACAGAAAAGAGAACAACCCTAATAAGACCATCTTGGAAAGAGTGAATAACTTGCCTGCCTATAAGGGAAAAGTTGCGGCCTTTGGTAGCTGGGACGTCTTTCCCTTTATCATAAACAAAACCCGTTCTGGAGTGCCCGTGAACGCAGGTTTTGATATTGCAGAGGGCAATGACCTTACGGAAAGGGAAGTCTTTCTTAACCAATTACAGTCAGAAATACCTAGTCCATGGGGCTCGGTTCGTTTAGACGCTTTTACCAATCACTATGCTATGGAGTATATGAAGAGGAAAAAACCAAAATTGGTATTCATATCCTATGGGGAAACCGATGATTTTGCGCACGACGGCGAATACGATGCCTATTTAAAATCGGCTTTAAATACAGACGGATTAATAGAAAAATTATGGAATTTTACCCAGCAAGATCCCTTCTATAAAAACAATACTACCTTTATTATCACCACCGATCATGGGCGGGGTACACAACCTTTGGACACCTGGAAAGGTCATGGCTCTAGTACAGAAGGCTCCGATGAGGTATGGATAGTTGCCTTTGGTAAAGGCGTATCTGCCAAGGGAGAAGTTACAGAAGAAAAACAGCTTTATACCAATCAGGTGGCGCCCACGGTAATAAAATACCTAGGGGTTACCCTAGAAGGACCTGGTTTTAAAGGAAAAACATTGAAATTGGATAAATAATAATAGCTACTGACCATAATTGGTCCATTTTTAAAACTTAGTATCCTTGGAGTAGTTAATTCGGATACTATGTTGATCTAAATAAAAACTTCATCTCGAATCATCGGGATGAAGTTTTTTGTTAGTAACCACTATAAACATTGAGATTTCTAGGAAGTAGCGATTTAGATTGCCGATTGGGAATGTGATTGCACCTCAATTTCTAAATTGCTAAGAGTCTTGGTTGTACAAGCTAATTCTGCGAGTATCGCTATTCTAGCGCTTGAGAAGGTTTTCTCTAAATTAGAAAACAAGTCTTGATAATAGGCGATTCCGGAATTTAGATTTTTTATAAAGGTCAATAAATACTTTTCTTGTTTTTTATTCATGGAAAATCTGCTTTCTTCAATTTTGCTTTTTAGATAGTCCATATAGATTCCCAGTTCTTTTATAAACATATTGGGCCTGTCGGTTCTAGCTATAATATTGGTCCGACCATAGATATGATCGGTCATTTCCTGAAGTGAAACAATTTTAGAATAATAAGCCATATTTGGTCCTGGACAAACAGACACCCCCGGCCCCTCTGTTTTGGTATCCAAATCGTAGGCTAAAAGAGCAGATGTTCCCAAGCCCACACAGGTGCAAGATTTCTCGGTGATTTTATTGAATTTATAATCGTACTCGGCCTTGGAAATATCCTGGGCCTCCAATTCCTTGATTATTATATGTTGATATTGCCTAGAAGCGGTACACAATCCTTTTTCCGTGTATTCCTTATTAAGGGCAACAAATTTCTTGGGACAAGAACTGCCAGGTCGCTTCTTATCAATTAATTGTTGTTTTTCCAGGTCTTTTGTGCTGCCTCTAAGGTTATGGAATGGAACCCCTAGAGGAGAAACGTCACTTAGATAAAGGTCTTTTTCCTTGGCAGCCACTAATTGATTCATCGTTGCTTTATCTACAGTAGTAGCTTCCGGAACCAATAGAAAAGGAGTTCCCCACCCTACGGAATCTACCTGGTAGTGGTTTAGTAAAAACTGATGTTCTTCAAAAGTACCCACACCTCCCTGAGCAGTAATTCTTAGGGGTAATTTTTGTGGAGCTTCCTTTCCCTTAGCCTCCAAGGCCGATGTTAACAAGGTGTAAATCTCTTCTTGCAGGGCCTGGCGGTTGTTCTTAAACTCAGCTAATATGGGGCCCATTAAATAGCCGTCGGTAGCAAATGCATGACCCCCGCAATTTAAACCCGATTCAATTCTATATTCGGATACCCAAAGTCCCTTTTTTGCCAAAAATTTTCCCTGTATCAATGCGGATCGATAATCGCTAACCTTAAGTACAATTTTCTTCTTTATAACGCCATTAATATCTGGGTAGAAATCTTCAAAATTTTCCAGGTAACTATACAATCTTGAGTTCATACCGGCAGAAAGAATAAGGGAAGAACATAGTTTACTGTTGGCGTATCCCCGAAGAGCAGCATGTGCATCATTAAATTCGGCAGGCAGTTTCACATCCTTTGTAAAATTATCCTTGTCTACCTTGGTCATGATATTAACATCCACACTCCCCATGGTTAAGTGCTCTTTTAACCATTTATTTACCGCACCTTTTTTAATTTCATGGGAGGAAAATTTTTCCAACTCCTGTTTTAGGGTAGTGGCATCTGGAAGTAAGTTTAGGTAGTCACTTAGCTCTTTACGGGTATTGAAGGTGGAATTCTTAAGGGCTTCAAATTTTTTGTTCGCGGCATCATGGATGAGGTTAAGGTAACTGGTAATTCGTTTGGCCCTAAAATCTTCCAGCTTGTCTGAAATTTCTTGGTAGGGAACTTCAAATTTTTCGCAGTACATTTTGCGAAGTTTTTCTAAAAGGATATCGTCTACCAGTGAAATAACGGAGTCTATCCCAAGGTGCGATACCTTTAAAGGAGTGTCTATGGTAAACCCTATTCCCATTACGGGTATGTGAAAATTGTGATGTGTCATAAAATTAATTTAAATATTTGATGCGGAGGAAGTAGGTGTTATTTAAAAGCGTTTTTAATAGTAGGGCGATGGTTTTCAGTGAGTTATGGTTAGTGTCCCCCTGTGTGTTATTCGTCAAAATTCACGATAAATCCAATGCTATTTCATGATTTTTATCATAGAATGAACATACTGATTAATTAAATTTCCCCTTATGGAATAGGTGAAAAGAGAGGGGTTTAAAAGCTCATGGGGTTAGTGTTTTAATAATGATAGGTTGAAGTTATGATAACCTATCGCTGGGGGATTAAGGGGATATTTGTAGGGAGTTGTTAAGGAAGTAGTTAGAGTTTGTTTTAACTGGAGGCTGGTGCATTGCACCAGCTTTTTTTTATCAACCCTATACTTTTTTATCTAAAAAGAATAAGGAAGGCCCCTATGGCAGTTAAAATCAGGATCATCCTTCTGTAAAACTGATCTTTTATAATCTTTACCAATCGCACCCCTACAAAAATACCTAGAATAATTGCTGGAACTAATTTTAGGTTTATTAGCAGTGTTTCTGGGGTAATGGTCTTCCAGATAAATATGTGAAAGGGAAGTTTAAAGATGTTTACAATGAAAAACAGCCAGGCTGCAGTTCCGATGAATTCATTCTTAGGGAGCCTCATGGCCAAAAAATAGATGTTGGAAAATGCCCCCGCCAAATTTCCGATCATAGTGGTTATTCCTGCTAGGGTGCCTATAAAGCCTGCAAAAGCCCAATGGGTAGGGACATTTTTAGATTTTTTGCGGTCCCACCAATACATCATAGCTACGGTGAATAAGATAATAGCAGACATCCCAATTTTAAAAGTAGCTTCTGGTAGCTCTTTTCCAATGGCGGTTCCAATAAAAATCCCCAAGATCATCCATGGCAAAAAGGCTAGGATGTATTTCCATTTAGCATGTCTGTTATAGTAGATTACGGCGATGGTATCTCCTACCACTAGCAAAGGGACAAGCACTCCGGTAGAATCCTTTGCGCCAAAAGCCAAGGCCATAAGGGTAACAATGATGATGGATATACCTTTAATTCCCGCTTTGGAGATTCCTAAAACAAAAATAGCTGTAAAAGCAAGTATCCAGGTAGTAGCGGTAGTATCCATTGCGATTGTGAGATTCATTTGCAACATTTGGCGATCGTTCGGCAAAAGTATCCTAAAAAAAATTATCTTTATCGCTTTTTCAACAACCAAAGCAAAATTGATGGAATTAAGTACGCTTGATTATAGTTTTATAATCGTTTTCTTCTCAATCGTTTTATTTATAGGGGTCTATGTATCCAAAAAATCAGGATCTAGCTCCTCAGAATATTTTCTTTCTGGCAGGACTATGCCTTGGTGGTTATTGGGACTTTCCATGGTAGCCACTACCTTTTCTACCGATACGCCCAACTTGGTAACGGATATTGTTCGTACCAACGGTGTTTCTGGAAACTGGGTATGGTGGGCCTTTTTATTGACTGGATTGCTTACCGTATTTGTCTATGCCAAGCTTTGGCGGAAATCTAATGTAAGCACGGATTTGGAATTCTATGAGCTTAGGTATGGGGGAAAACCTGCCGAGTTTCTAAGAAAGTTCAGGGCCGTTTATCTAGGGGTGATCTTTAATGTGATTACTATGTCTGCCGTTACTTTGGCAGCGATAAAAATTGGAGGTATTATGTTGGGACTGGAGCCATGGGTAACCGTGGTAAGTGCTGGTCTTATTACAGTAACCTTTAGTGCCTTGGGTGGATTTAAAGGGGTGGTTTATACCGATTTCCTTTTGTTCTTCGTAGCTATGGGAGGTGCTATTGGAGCAGCCTATTACCTAGTGAACATTCCAGAAGTAGGGGGTTTAGAAGCACTTTTGGCCAATGAACATGTGTCGGACAAGCTTTCTATATTACCCGATTTTAGTAATACCAATGCCGTCATTACCCTACTTATTATACCATTGGCAGTACAGTGGTGGAGTTCGTGGTATCCTGGAGCAGAGCCAGGTGGTGGTGGGTATATCGCTCAGCGTATGCTGGCCGCTAAAAACGAGAACCATGCCATTGGTGCTACCTTCTTTTTTAACATTATGCATTATGCCCTAAGACCATGGCCGTGGATTTTGGTGGCATTGGCTTCTTTGGCAGTATATCCGGACGTAGCCAGTATACACGAGGCATTCCCTAACGTGGCTGCAGATAAGTTGGGACACGATTTGGCTTATTCTGCGATGCTGACCAAATTGCCTAGTGGACTATTAGGCCTGGTATTGGCTTCCTTGATAGCCGCGTATATGAGTACCATCTCTACACAGCTAAACTGGGGGTCTTCCTATATAGTATATGACTTTTACAAGCAGCAGATTAATCCAGAAGCATCGGAAAAAAGACTGGTTGCCGTTGGTAGAATCTCTACCGTGATATTAATGGTTTGTAGTGCCGTACTGGCCTTGTTGCTTCAAAATGCGCTACAGTTATTTGAGGTGTTGTTGGTATTTGGTGCAGGTACAGGATTAATCTTTATTCTAAGATGGTTCTGGTGGAGAATTAATGCGTGGAGTGAGATTACGGCCATGTTTGCCTCCGGGATCATTTCTATTGTATTAAAGCTTACGGCAGTGGGTCCTTTCTTGTTTGCCGCAGAATCTGGTGTTTTCCCGCAATGGGCAGAATACCCCTTTGTAGTGTTAACTACTACCATTATCTGGTTGGCGGCTACGTTTATGACCCAGCCCGAATCTAAGCAGGTGCTACAATCTTTTTATAAAAAAATACAGCCAGGAGGCCCGGGATGGTCCAAGGTGGTTAACGAAGCCGAGGCTGAAAATACGGACATAGTAAACTCCAAGGAAAAATGGAGTGTACCCTCTGGAATTAGTGCCATGCTATTGGGCTGTGTCCTCATATACTCTTGTATGTTTGCAACTGGTTATTGGATCTATGGCAAAACAACTCAGGCAATAATCTTAACAGGGGTAGCCATTGTTTCCGGACTATTGCTGGCAAGGGCTTGGAACAAGATGAAGGATCATATCCTATAAATATCAATCCAAAAGGATGTAGAAAATTAAAAAGAGCACCCATAGCGGTGCTCTTTTTAATTATGGTAACTGTTTATGAAAGTTTGGTATTACTGATATAAGGTATTGGTTGGTAGAGCGTCACGGTCGCTAAGAAAGAGGTGTGGAGAACTGGGCTAGACCTCCAAAGACATTAATTTAATCTCTAAGCTCCAATAGTCTGGATACGTATTTACCAATTACATCAAACTCCAAATTCACTACTGTTCCAACCTGGTAAGTGTTAAATACCGTATGCTCATAGGTATAGGGAATGATAGCTACGCTAAAGCTATCCTTTTTAGATCCTACTACCGTTAAGCTAGTGCCATCTATGGTAATGGAACCCTTTTCAATGGTTACATTGTTTAGGTCGGCATCGTAGCTAAAGGTAAATATCCAACTTCCGTCCTGCTCCTCAATATGAGTGCAGGTCCCGGTCTGATCTACGTGGCCCTGTACAATATGTCCGTCTAATCTTGCCCCCAAAACCATGGCGCGTTCCAGGTTTACGATATTCCCCGGTGTAAGGTTGCCCAGATTGGTTTTTTGTAAGGTTTCGTCTATGGCGGTAACCGTATAACGATCCTCCTCTATGCCTACCACGGTAAGGCAAACCCCATTGTGAGAAACGCTCTGATCTATCTTAAGTTCCTGGGTAATGGTAGATTTTATAGTGATGTGGAAATTGCTGCCATCCCGCACTGTATTTGTGACTTCTCCCAAAGTTTCAATAATTCCAGTAAACATGTGTCGTTTTAATTAATTAGTTTTGTGGGGTAAAATTAACGGTTTATTTTATATTAAACGACAATACAGTATGCAGGAAAGAGGGAAAATAAGATTGGGTATTTCCATTGGAGATCTAAATGGTATTGGGTGCGAGGTAGTACTTAAAACATTTGAGGATGTCCGAATGCTCGATTTTTGTACCCCGGTGATTTTTGCATCCAACAGAGCTATTGCCCATCAGAAATCTGCCTTGGGGATAGATATTAATTACAATGGCGTAAAAGAGCCCGCCAATGCTTTGGATGGGAAGGTGAATGTGGTTAATGTTTGGAAGGATACCCATAAGGTAGCGTTTGGCACCCCAACACCAGAGAGCGGGAAGTTTGCGATAGAATCCCTTAGGGCCGCCGTGGCAGCACTGAAGAACAATGAGATAGATGTCTTGGTAACGGCGCCTATCAACAAGAACAATATACAGGCCGAGGATTTTAATTTTCCTGGACATACAGACTTCCTAGCCCAAGAACTGGAAGGGGAAAGTCTAATGTTTATGGTGTCTGGCGATTTAAGGGTGGGGTTGTTAACAGATCACGTTGCTGTAAAGGATGTGGCAGCGACCATTACCCCGAAACTGATAAAGAGTAAGTTGGCTACAATTGAAAAATCCCTAAAGATGGATTTTGGTATACGAAAGCCAAAAATTGCCATGTTGGGAATTAATCCTCATAGCGGAGATAATGGCGTAATAGGGAAAGAAGACGATGAGGTATTGAAGCCAGTCATCAAAGAAATGACCGAAAAAGGGCATTTGGTTTTTGGGCCCTATGCCGCGGACAGCTTTTTTGGCTCGGACAACTACAAGCAGTTTGATGCTATTTTGGCCGCCTATCACGATCAAGGCCTTATTCCTTTTAAAACCTTGTCCTTTGGGAAAGGGGTTAATTATACCGCAGGCCTAAATAAAGTGAGAACTTCACCAGATCATGGAACGGCCTATGAAATAGCTGGGAAGGGAGTAGCCGATCATAGCTCTTTTAAGGAAGCAGTGTTTACAGGGATCAATATATATAGGAACCGACTGGAATTTAAGGAGTTAACCAGCGATGTTCTAAGGAAACAAAAAATTAAAAGATAGACGGTATCCATAGATTAAAAGAGGGTTATAGCGCTTGAGACCAATGCTTTAGGGCGTCTCAAAGCACTTTTATTTATTTCTTTTGATTTGTTGGGATTTTATAAAATAATAGTATCTTTGCACCCGCCTTAATTGTGGCGGGTACATTAAAAACAAGTGTGGACATGATGACGCATAAGGAGTTTAGTATTCCTTTTTCAGGGTTGAAACAGGGAAAACACGAGTTTGAATATACCATTGAAAATAAGTTCTTTGAGTCTTTTGAGTACCATGAGTTTCACGAAGCGGATATAGATATTTCCGTTACCCTGAACAAAATGAGTACTATGATGGAGTTGGAGATGCATGCGCGGGGAACCGTAAATGTAAGCTGTGACCTGTCCAACGAGCCTTATGACCAAGATTTAGAAGCTAATCTAGAATTGGCAATTAAATTTGGTGATGAGTATAATGATGACAACGATGAGATTTTGATTATTCCGCATGCGGAACATCAAATAAACGTTGCACAATACATTTATGAAATGTTAGTGTTGACCGTTCCGCAAAAAAGGGTACACCCGGGAGTTTTGGACGGCAGTTTGCAATCGGAGGCATTAGAAAAGTTGGCGGAGCTTCAACCAAAAGAATTAAAGATAGACGAAGAAGATATAGATCCCCGTTGGGACGCACTAAAAAAATTATTAACGGATAAATAAGTTTCATAATGGCACATCCTAAGAGAAAAATCTCCAAAACCAGAAGGGATAAAAGAAGAACGCACTACAAGGCTGTAGCGCCTACCGTTGCAAAAGACCCAACTACTGGGGAAATGCATTTGTTTCACAGAGCCCACTGGCATGAAGGTAAATTATACTACCGCGGGGAGGTTTTAATTGACCAAACAGAAGAAGCTGTAGCATAATTTGTACGGAAAAATTACAATATGAACTCCCACTTATATAAGGTGGGAGTTTTTTTTATCAAAGATTAAAAATCTAAGAAACACTATATAATTGGGCTGAAAGTCATAGAAAATTACTAATTTTCACAAATTTTCAGTTGTTTTTGAAGGTTTATCGATAAAAACAAATTTGGATGAGTAAAATAACGGCGGCAATTACGGCTGTAGGGTCTTATGTACCAGACTTTGTAATGACCAATAAAATCCTGGAAACCTTAGTAGATACTAATGATGAATGGATTACTACCAGAACCGGTATTAAAGAAAGAAGGATTTTAAAAGGAGAAGGTTTGGGTACCTCCTATCTCGCTATAAAAGCGGCAGAACAGCTTTTGTCCAAAAGAAAATTAGATCCCAAGGAAATAGATATGGTTATTGTAGCCACGGCCACCCCAGATATGATGGTGGCAGCTACCGCAGCCTATGTCGCTTCGGAAATAGGGGCTGAAAATGCCTTTGCATACGATTTGCAGGCAGCCTGTTCTAGTTTCCTATATGGAATGTCTACCGCCGCTAGCTATATTCAATCTGGAAGATATAAAAAAGTACTGCTGATTGGGGCCGATAAAATGTCTTCTATCATTGATTATACGGATAGAACTACCTGTATTATTTTTGGCGATGGTGCCGGAGCGGTTTTGTTTGAGCCAGATACGGAGGGATTAGGGTTGCAGGACGAATACTTGCGATCTGATGGAATCGGGAGAAACTTCCTTAAAATGGATGCTGGAGGTTCTTTATTACCCGCATCGGAGGAAACCGTTAAAAATCGCCAACACTTTATTTACCAAGACGGGAAGTCGGTCTTTAAATTTGCAGTTACCAATATGGCAAATGCCGCTGCGAAGATTATGGAGCGGAATAACTTAACTCACGAGGATGTTAATTGGTTAGTGCCACATCAGGCCAATAAAAGAATTATTGATGCTACCTCCAATAGGATGGGCGTAGAAGATTCTAAGGTGATGATGAACATACAAAAATACGGAAATACCACATCTGCAACGCTACCACTATTGCTCAGCGATTACGAGAACCAGTTGAAAAAAGGAGATAATTTGGTTTTCGCTGCATTCGGAGGCGGTTTTACATGGGGTTCCATCTATTTAAAATGGGCCTATAATTCTTAAATTAGACGAAACCTAAAAATCTAAAACGAACTAACTATGGATATTAAAGAAATTCAAAGCTTGATCAAATTTGTGGCCAAATCAGGGGCTAGTGAGGTAAAACTAGAGATGGAAGATATTAAGATCACCATCCGTACCGGTACCGAAGGTTCCAAGGAGCCTACCTACGTACAGCATGTTCCCATGAATGCTCCCGTTGCTCAACCAACTTTGCCGCAGGCAGCAGCAGAACAGCCTGCCGTTGAAGTTACTAGAAAAGCAGAGGCCGAGGAAGATGATAAACTGGTTACCATTAAATCCCCCATCATTGGTACCTTCTATAGAAAGCCTTCCCCAGATAAGCCTGCTTTTGTAGAGGTGGGGTCCGTTATAAACAAAGGGGATGTTCTTTGTGTGATTGAGGCGATGAAGTTGTTTAATGATATTGAATCGGAAATTTCTGGAAAGATTGTAAAAGTACTTGTGGATGATAGTTCGCCAGTAGAATTTGATCAGCCGTTATTCTTGGTAGACCCCTCATAAGAAATTTTTAAATGCTAAATGTGGATGACCCGATGTGATCGGAGTCATACGGGTTTAAAAATTTGGAATACTAATTAAAATTTCAAGAGATGTTTAAAAAAATACTTATTGCAAATAGGGGAGAAATAGCGCTTCGTATTATCAGGACCTGTAAGGAAATGGGAATAAAGACGGTAGCGGTTTACTCCAAGGCGGATGAGGAAAGTCTTCATGTTCGTTTTGCGGACGAAGCAGTTTGTATAGGACCTGCAGCAAGTAGCGAGTCGTACTTGAAGATCCCAAATATTATAGCTGCTGCGGAAATTACCAATGCAGATGCCATTCATCCTGGATATGGCTTCCTTTCGGAAAACTCTAAATTCGCAAGGATCTGTAAGGAACACGATATAAAGTTCATCGGTCCTTCCGGAGAACATATAGATAGAATGGGTGATAAGGCTACGGCCAAAGAGACCATGAAAAAAGCAGGGGTACCTACTATCCCAGGGTCGGACGGACTCCTAAAAGATTTGGACCACGCTAAAAAAGTAGCCAAGGAAATGGGCTATCCCGTAATGATTAAAGCTACTGCCGGTGGTGGTGGAAAAGGGATGCGCGCAGTTTTCAAGGAAGAAGATTTAGCAAGAAACTTTGAGAGTGCCGTGCAAGAGGCCAAAGCGGCCTTTGGCAATGATGGCATGTATATGGAAAAGCTGATAGAGGAGCCAAGACATATCGAAATCCAAGTTGTAGGTGATCAGTATGGAAAGGCATGTCACCTTTCAGAAAGGGACTGTTCCATTCAGCGTAGACACCAAAAACTTACCGAAGAGACGCCCTCCCCGTTTATGACGGATAAATTAAGGGATGCCATGGGTAAGGCGGCGGTGAAAGCAGCCGAATACATACAATATGAGGGTGCGGGTACCATTGAGTTTTTGGTAGACAAACACCGTAACTTCTACTTTATGGAGATGAATACCAGAATACAGGTAGAGCATCCCATTACCGAGCAGGTGATAGATTACGACCTTATTAGGGAGCAGATCTTAGTTGCTGGAGGTGTGCCCATTTCCGGAAAGAACTACTTTCCAAAATTACACTCCATAGAATGTAGAATCAATGCCGAAGATCCGTTTAATAATTTTAGGCCTTCTCCGGGAAAGATTACCACCTTGCACACGCCTGGTGGCCATGGAATAAGATTGGATACGCATGTGTATAGTGGATATACCATTCCTCCAAATTACGATTCCATGATTGCAAAATTGATCACTACGGCACAGACTAGGGAGGAAGCCATTAATAAAATGAAACGCGCATTGGACGAGTTTGTAATAGAAGGTATCAATACCACTATTCCTTTCCATAGGCAATTGATGGATCATCCAGATTATTTGGCGGGTAATTATACCACCAAATTCATGGAGGATTTTGAAATGAAACCAGTCGCGGAAGACTAATAAAGGCATCCATAATGCCTAAGATTTTTAAAAAGCGAAGTAAGCTGAACAATGAACAGCTTGCTTCGCTTTTTTTTATGCCTAAAAATAAGGGGGAATCCTAGCATTTTCCTTTAACTTTAACTGCATCATTACAAAGATATCGGGATATGAATTTAAGTTTTTGGGAATATAAGACCTGGCTCTCCAATCTAGATTTTACAGTGGTGGGCAGTGGTATTGTCGGACTCAATTGCGCTCTCCAGTTAAAAGAGCGATTTCCTAAAGCCAATATCTTGGTTTTGGAGAAGGGGATACTACCGCAGGGTGCTAGCACCAAAAATGCGGGTTTCACTTGTTTTGGGAGTATTTCCGAGGTGTTATCCGATCTTGGCTCACATACTGAGCAGGAGGTAGTGCAGTTAGTACAGAAGCGATGGGAGGGCGTACAGCTGTTGCGCAAGAACTTGGGCGATGCGCAAATTGGTTATCTTAATTACGGCGGCCATGAGGTGTTCCTAAAGGGGCAGCAAGAGCTTTATAACCGGTGTATGGATAAGATAGAGAGCGTCAATAGCCTTTTAGAACAGGTGTTTAAGGCAGACTGTTTTGCAGTGCATCCCAACAGCTTTCAGTTTAAGAATGTAGAAAACAACTATATCAGCTCTAGCTTTGAGGGACAATTGGATACCGGGATGATGATGGACGCCCTGCTCAATAAGGTTTACAAGGCGGGTATCAAGATTCTTAATGGCGTTCAGGTAAAATCGTATGCAGAATCCCATAGCCAGGTAGCAGTGGAAACAGATCAGTTTCAATTTAATACGAAACACTTGTTGGTGGCCACCAATGGTTTTGCTGGCCAATTGCTTCAAGAGGATGTTAAGCCTGCTAGGGCGCAGGTGGTAATTACCCAGCCCATAGACCAGCTTCCTATTAAAGGCACCTTCCATTTGGATGAAGGCTATTACTATTTCAGGAACGTAGGCAATAGAATTCTCCTTGGGGGTGGTAGGAATCTCGATTTTAAAGCGGAGGAAACCAGTGAGTTTGGGGAAACGCCTCTTGTGCAAAATCGTTTAGAAGAATTATTGAAGACCATCATCTTACCCGAAATTCCCTTCCAAATAGACAGAAGGTGGAGCGGAATAATGGGGGTGGGAAATCAAAAAAAGCCTATTGTTAAACCATTGTCCAATCGCGTGTTTTGCGGCGTGAGAATGGGAGGCATGGGGATAGCCATTGGGAGTAGTGTGGGCAAGGAGCTAGCGGCATTGGTAGAATAAATTATAAGCTTAAATGAAACCTACTGTAAGAGAGGCATTGTATCGGTATTGTGAAACGTATATTCAGGATAGATATGCCCGAATTGAAAGACAGATACAATCCCTACAACAGGCGCTAATCTCGGAGACCAAGAGTAGTGCCGGTGACAAGCACGAAACTGGGAGGGCAATGATCCAATTAGAGCGCGAGAAGTTGGGAAATCAATTGGCCGAGGTTGAGTTACTGCAGCAGCGCTTTAAAAAAGTACCCTTAGAAGGTGCTTCCGACCAAGTAGTTTTGGGAAGCTTGGTATTTACTTCTCAATACCATTACTATATTGGGATTAGTGCGGGTAAGGTTACCGTAGAAGACCAAACCTTCTTTGCTATCGCCCCCAATACGCCCATGGGGAAGTTATTGATGGGAAAATCCCAAGGCGAATGTATCAACTTTAATGGCAGCGAGTTTTGTATCACTGCGATTGGCTAGGGGAATTCCTGGCGAGAACTTCCCTGGTTAGAAAATGCAGGGCTTAATCCATACTTGGTTTTCCGCGATACGCTTTTTTTTGTGCCAATTGCTTCTTTTGTCTTAAGCGTTTTTCCTTAGAGGCTCGGGTAGGTCTTGTTTTTCGTCTAGGTTTCGGTTTCCTAAGGCCTGCTTCTAGCATTTCTAGTAGCTTCTCAATAACCCGTTCCTTGTTTTTGTGCTGACTACGGGTTTCTTCGCTCCAGAGTACCAAAACCTTTTCTTTGGTTAGTTTATGGGACAGTTTTTTGAGAATCAAGCTTTTCTCCTGATCCGTAAGGGAGTTGGATTTGCCAATATTAAAGTAAACCGCCACCTTGGAAGAAACCTTGTTTACATGCTGCCCTCCTGCCCCACTGCTGCGAACGGCCTTAAACTTTAATTCTTGTATAAGCAGCTCCTTGTCCAAACGGTGTTATTGTTTTAAACGTTGATTAATGGTCTCCAAAGAGATGTTTAGGAATACTTTCTTCTTAGGTTTAAGCGCTTTGTCTGAATGAAATCGGATAATTTCTTCCCCAGACAAGGCTTCTATAAGATAGTAGCTGCCCATAAAATAACTTTTTTTTACAACCACTGGGATCCCCGATTTTTTGGAGACCTTAAACTCATGGGCGTAGACAATTATTTTACGCTTGGTATCGGCATAGGATTTTACAATTTCTATGGGAATATGGTTTGCCTCGCCAAAAAGGGTAGCCGTGTAAATATTCCTAGGATTAAAGTAAAGAGTTTCCGTTTCCTCGTCTGCCAATATTTCCTGATCCCTAAGCACCAAAACCCTATCTGCATATCCCAAAATATCGTGGTGGTCATGGGTTGCGGTAATACAACTGATTCCTTTTTCCTTAAGATAGTTGAACAAATTTCTTCTAAGCTTGTTCTTTCTAAGATTGTCTATATGGGCAAAGGGCTCGTCTAGAAGTAATAATTCGGGCTCCTGTGCCAAGGCTCTGGCTAGGGCCACCCGTTGTTGTTGTCCGCCACTTAGTTTTTCTATCTTAACCTTGGAAAACTCCACCATATCTATCATTTCTAACAGTTCTTGGGTGCGCTCCTTTAATTCTTCGGGGTAGAAAACCGATAAGAATTGGCTAACATTCTCCTCTACGCTGGTATAAGCCATTAACTCTAGGTCTTGGGCCAAGTACTTCATATAGGGTTCTCCGGGCACCAAATTAAAGTTAGGTCCCAGCACTTTTTTATCTCCCCAATGTATTTCGCCTTCATTGGGTTGTAGAAGTCCATAAATAAGCTGAAGTAAAGTACTCTTTCCGCATCCGCTCTCCCCAACAATGGAGACATGTTCTCCTTTAGCTACAGTAAAGTCTATATCCGTTAGGATGGGTGCTTTGTGATATGAAAATGAAAGGGAGTCTACTTGTAACATGGTCTTGTGTTATAAGGGGTACTGGAATAAAAAAAGTCCATTTCAAAAAAGAAATGGACTTAACAAAAATATCAATTAAATTGAAACCTACCCTTTAATTTCCTTTAAAACTGACTGATTGGGAAGATTCTGGAAACCCATATTGTACAGGGTAAAGCCAAAAATGTCCGCAGTTTGCTCAATAGTCTTGCTCACTGGGGTGCCTGCCCCATGGCCGGCATTGACTTCTATCCTAATAAGTACTGGGTTGTCTCCTTCCTGCTTTTCCTGAAGGGCAGCAGCAAATTTAAAGCTATGTGCTGGTACAACCCTATCGTCATGGTCTCCTGTAGTAATAAGGGTAGCAGGATATGCGGTGCCACTTTTAACATTATGCACGGGAGAGTAGTTTTTTAGGTATTGGAACATTTCCTCGTTGTCCTCTGCCGTTCCGTAGTCGTAAGCCCAACCTGCACCAGCGGTAAAGGTATGGTAGCGCAACATGTCTAACACGCCCACAGCGGGAAGGGCTACCTTCATCAATTCCGGTCTTTGGGTCATAGTGGCCCCAACCAATAAACCGCCATTGGAGCCTCCTCTAATGGCTAAATAATCGCTAGACGTATAATTGTTGTCAATTAAATACTCGGCAGCCGCTATAAAGTCGTCAAAAACATTCTGCTTTTGCATTTTGGTACCGGCATCATGCCATTTTTTTCCATATTCGCCACCTCCCCTTAGGTTGGGAACGGCGTAAATACCACCTTGTTCCATCCAAACGGCATTGGTAATGCTGAAAGAGGGGGTTAGGCTAATGTTGAATCCGCCATAACCGTATAGGATGGTCGGATTTTTACCGTTTAGTTCCAATCCTTTTTTATGAGTGATGATCATGGGTATCTTAGTACCGTCCTTAGAGGTGTAGAACACTTGGTTAGATTCGTACTCTTCCGGATTAAAATCTATTTCCGGTTTCCAATACAATTCATATTCCCCAGTAGCTACATTGTATTTGTACGAAGAGGAGGGGGTATTGTAATTGGTAAAGGAAAAATAGAATTCCTTTTCATCTTTCTTGCCTCCAAAACCACCGGCACTACCGATACCGGGAAGCTTTACCTCGCGAATCTTTTTGCCATCATAATCGTACTGGTATACTTTAGAGATGGCGTCTACCATATATTCTGCAAAGAGGAATCCCCCACCAATGCTGGCTGTAAGAACATGCTCTGTTTCAGGAATTAGGTCTTTCCAGTTTTCGGGAGCTGGATTGGCCGCATCTACAGTAACTATTTTTTTGTTGGGTGCTCCTAAATTGGTAACCAAATATAGGGTAGATCCTACATTGTCTAAGATGGAAGTATCCGAGTCCGTATGGTCTATAATTGGATATAATTTGCTGTTAGGCTTGGTAAGATCTTTTATGAACAGCTTGTTCCCCGAAGTTGAAACAGAAGCAGATACCAATAGATAGCGGTTGTCTTCCGTAACCCTTCCACCTACGTAGCGGTGCTTTTCCGAGGGAATTCCACCAAAGACAAGTTCGTCGTCTTTTTGGGAAGTTCCCAATTTGTGGTAGTACAATTTGTGCTGATCTGTTTTGGCAGATAGTTCGCTGCCTTTAGGCTTGTCATAGCTAGAGTAGAAGAAGCCTTCATTGCCTTTCCAAGAGATGCCGCTAAATTTGATGTCCACCAGGGTATCCTCTACAATTCTGCGGGTTTCTGTTTCCATGACAATCACCTTACGCCAATCACTACCTCCCTCAGAAATGGAGTAGGCGGCTATAGAGCCATCGTCCGAAAAACTAAGACCAGATAAAGAGGTGGTGCCATCTTCAGAGAAGGTATTGGGGTCTAGGAAAACCTCTTCTTCCTCGTTATCCTTACTTCGGTATATAACGTACTGATTCTGGAGTCCGTCGTTTTTGTAAAAATAGGTGTAATCCCCTTCCTTAAACGGAGATCCCAATTTTTCATAATTCCATAAGGTCTCCAAACGTTTTTTTAGTTGGTCTCTAAAGGGAATTTGGTCTAAATAATCGAAGGTGGTTACATTTTGTTCTTTTACCCAAGCCTCCGTTTCCTTACTTCTATCATCTTCCAACCATCTGTAGGGGTCGGGTACCTCGGTTCCAAAATAATGGTCTACCGTATCAACTTTTTTAGTAACGGGATAATTCAACACAATCGCATCTTTTTTTTGATCTGTACCACAGGCCAGTACAAAGCTGGCAGCAATGGTGGTCAATACTATTTTCTTCATATGTTAATTAGATAGGTGAAGCTCAAAAATACTACAAAAAAAACCTTTGCAGCAAGTAAGGATGCAAAGGTATTTTTTAGGGTTCTATCTCCTTGCGGAGGATGTTGTAAAAACGTGGTGCCAAATGGCAGTCCTAGGTAGTGAGTTATACCAATTTATTCTCTACCAAGTACTCTGCAATCTGTATTACGTTGGTGGCGGCACCTTTTCTTAGGTTGTCTGCAACGATCCACATGTTTAGTGTGTTTGCTTGGGTTTCATCCCTTCGGATTCTTCCAACAAATACGTCGTCCTTGCCATGGGCATAAATAGGCATTGGGTAGGTGTTGGTATCTGTATTATCCTGTACAACAATACCTTTGGTTTCGCTTAGCATTTTACGAACCTCGGAAAGTTCAAAGTCGTTCTCGAACTCTACATTTACAGATTCGGAATGTCCGCCAGAGGTAGGGATACGTACTGCAGTGGCCGATACCGAGAAGCTATTGTCGTTAAGTATTTTTATAGGCTCCTGGGCCAATTTCATTTCTTCTTTGGTATAGCCGTTTTCCAAGAATACATCGCAATGAGGTAGCGCATTTTTCCCAATTGGGTACGGATAGGCCATTTCTCCTTCTACGCCGGCAATTTCATTTTCTAACTGTTGAACCGCTTTTACACCTGTCCCAGATACGGACTGGTAGGTAGAAACTACCACACGTTTCATTTTGTATTTATTGTGTAGCGGTGATAGGGCCATAACCAACTGAATGGTAGAACAGTTTGGGCTGGCAATAATCTTGTCTTCCTCGGTGAGTTCATGGGCATTAATCTCCGGAACAATCAACTTTTTGCTAGGATCCATTCTCCAAGCGGAAGAGTTGTCTATAACCGTAATTCCGGCCGCTGCAAATTTAGGGGCCCATTCCAATGAGGTGTCGCCACCTGCCGAAAAGACTACCAAGTTTGGTTTGGCTTCCAAAGCGGTTTGTAAGCCAATAAGCGTATGCTCCTTTCCTTGGAAAGTTAATTTTTTACCTACCGATCTTTCTGAGGCTACCAATAACAATTCGGTTAATGGAAAGTTGCGTTCTGCCAATACGTTCAGCATTACTTCTCCAACCATTCCAGTTGCTCCAACTACAGCTACTTTCATTGTAATAAAATTAAAATTGAGACGGCAAAGGTACTCATTAAAGCGTTGGGTACAAGCAATTCATCTAATTTTATTAAAAATATAACAGATTGTTACATATAAAACATTGGTGCGGAAAAAAACCGTCAGCTTTGTGCTAATGACAAGGCTAACGGTTTGGGTTGATTGGTTAGTTGGTGGTCTAATCTTTAGACCGGTACAATAAGATTGGTTTTATTGTTTCTTTAATAGGTCCCTAATCTGGGTCAATAATTCTTCCTGACTAGGTCCTTTGGGTGCTTCTTTTTTAGGAGCGGGTGGTTTTTTGGTTTTGTTGTACGCCTTTACAATAACGAAAAGTACAAAGCCTACAATTACTAAATTAACGATAGAATTTACCCATGCTCCATAACGGATAGCACTTTCTGGTTTGGTGACAGTCCCATCGGATGCAACTACTGCTTCGGAGAGTACGATCTGCATTTCTGAGAAATCCATACCGCCGGTAAAATACCCTACAATAGGCATCATAATGTCATTTACAAAGCCATTCACCACTAGGCTCACGGCACCCGCCAGAATAACTGCAACGGCTAAATCAATGACATTTCCCGTCATGATAAAATTCTTGAATTCCTTTAGCATACGCGATGGTTTAGTTTATTGGTTGGTTTTTGCAGTACTGCAATGTAATAAAAAAAATCTATCTTAACAAAATGCTAAAAATTATTTCCCGATGTAAACCCGCTTTATTCGTTGAGAAATTCCTGTTAGTAGTTCGTAGGAGATGGTATCGGCGTACGCGGCCATGGTATCTGCACTGTGAGTCTTGCCAAAAACAATTACTTCGTCCCCTTCTTGGCATTTTATTCCAGTAATATCTATCATCACCATATCCATACACACATTTCCAATAATGGGTGCCAGTGTTCCATTGACCCATACGTGTCCTTTGTGGTTGCCGTAGATTCTTCCCAATCCATCGGCGTGTCCCAAGGGTAAGGTAGCGGTAACCGTAGGGGAAGTAGCTATAAAGCCTCTGTTGTAGCCTACACTTTGGTTGGGTTCAATCTTGTGGATCTGGGAAATAATGGTTTTTAGGGTGGCAACCGGAATCAGTTGGGCGTCTTCGGAGGCTTCATTACCATAGCCATAGATGCCTATTCCGCTTCTAACCATATCAAATTGGGCCTGGGGATAATTAATTATTCCGGAGGTATTTAATAAATGTAAGAGTGGGCGGTCTTCAATTTTATCCAATAATTGGGTGGCGATCCGCTTAAAAGCCTCAATTTGGGAAAGGGAAAACTCCTGTTCGTTTATATCTTCGGAAGCCGCCAAGTGAGAAAATAAGGAGGCTACTTTTACTTCCTTAGCCCCTTGTAGTTGCTCTATGAGAAAATCTACCTCCCTTTCCGAGAACCCTATTCTATTGAGACCAGTATTAAGTTTTAAATGCACTGGATACCTAGTTTGCTGCAATGCTTTGGCAGTCCGTAAAAAGGAAGTTAAAACCAGTGGGGAATACAGGCTTGGTTCTAACCGGTGTTCTATTATTCTGGGAAAACAGACGCGTTGTGGATGTAGTACTAGGATGGGCAGTGTTACACCTGCTTCTCGCAAAGCCACCCCTTCATTGGTATAGGCAACGGCCAGATAATCGGCTCCCAAGTTTTCCAGTTTTTTTGCAATGGCTACGGAATCGCTACCATAGGCAAATGCTTTAACCACTCCTAAAAATTTGGTATCTTTCTTAATCTTAGACCTTAGGTGGTTGTAATTGTGTTCTAGGGCATGGAGATCTATCTCTAGAACGGTTTCTTGAACCTTGCTCATTTATTTTCTTTTGGCAATATCACCTCCTGGGAAGTAACTTGTATAGCATTCACTTTTTCCTTTAGCATTGCCTTGTAGTAGGCAGCTCTGCTTAAGGGTTCGTACTCTTCCGTTTCACCCAAGAGTACTAAATTTTCACTACGGGTCTTTCTAAAACTATAGTTGGCCAAGTTTCCGGTACGGGTGCACACGGCATGTACCTTGGTAACGTATTCTGCGGTGGCCATTAGCGCGGGCATGGGGCCAAAGGGATTGCCCTTGAAATCCATATCTAAGCCTGCTACCACTACGCGGATCCCCTTATTGGCCAAATCGTTGCAGACCGCTACTATTTCGTCGTCAAAAAATTGAGCTTCGTCAATACCCACCACATCACAACCATCGGCAAGCAATCGGATATTAGTAGCTGCTGGTACCGGGGTAGAGCGTATTTCGTTTGCATCGTGGGAAACAACCATTTCTTCATGATAGCGAGTATCTATCATGGGTTTAAAAATTTCCACTTTCTGCTTGGCAAACTGGGCTCTTTTTAAACGTCGGATAAGTTCCTCGGTCTTTCCAGAGAACATAGAACCACAGATAACTTCTATCCATCCGAATTGTTCTTTAGGGTTAACAGTATTTTCGAGAAACATTTTGTAATTTTAGACGAAAGTAATTTGTTTTCCGTTAATTTAATAGGAGGCATAAAATTATTAAAAAAATAATCCAAGTGGCATTATTGTTGAGAAAAGTTGGACTAGGGGCCATCTTTTGATTGCCACCCTTATATTACTTGTAGAATTGTGATAATGGTGCTCCCTAGGAGTCCAACTTTGGTAAAACTTATGAACATGAAAAAGAGACTTAAAGAGGAACTGAGAAAATTATCGACCGAAATCCTAACTGCCCGGGACATGGGGGACATTTCTTCCCTTTACGAAACCTCCAGGGAATTATATGAAAAGTTAGCGGTGTTAAAATATATAGAGGATAAGTTAAACGAGGTAGAGATCGATGTTTCCAAGAGTTCTATCGGCTCAAGATTTGAAACCATGGCCAATTCCGTTTTAAGTGCCAATTCCTCCGTACCCGAAAGCAATCCGCACAAAGAGGATATTATTACCCCAGGAATCGACACCATAAAGGATATGGTTTCAGAGATGCCTAGTTCTACCACCATAGATGAGGTGCTTTCCCAATTTACTTCCAAACAGGAGCTCATCAATGATAAGGACCTTTTTATGCGCAAAGAGGGGAGTCAGGCTAATCCTGTAAGTAGTAAAGACACCACCCAGGTCCATAGGAATATCAAGATAGACCTCAATGATAAACTGGCCTTTGTGAAGCATCTTTTCAATAATAGTATGGAAGACTACAATAGGGTCTTGTCTCAGCTTAGTACCATAGATACGGAAGAGCGATCTATTGCTTTTATTGTTAATATGGTAAAACCAGATTATGATAACTGGGTGGGCAAGGAAGAGTACGAAAAGCGCTTTATGGATATGATCTCAAGAAAGTTTTCCTAGAGAACTGCTTTAAAAATTTTTCAATTGCAAGCTGCCTATTCCAAAATACCATACCCAAGGGTATTTTGTGGGATATAGGTGTGCCCTTGGGGGCATTTTTCATTATTTTTACCAGCTATCACAACTGTTCATGGGGAAATTATACATTGTACCTACACCAATAGGAAATTTGGAGGATATTACCTTTAGGGCCATTAGGGTGCTAAAGGAAGTAGATCTTATTTTAGCGGAAGATACCAGAACCAGTGGTAAGTTGCTGCATCATTATGGGATAGAAACCAATATGCAGAGTCACCATATGCACAACGAGCATAAAATGGTAGACGGAATTGTAAAGCGACTACAGGCTGGGGAGAACATTGCACTTATCTCTGATGCAGGCACCCCAGCTATTTCGGATCCTGGATTTTTATTGACTAGGGCCTGTGTGCAAAACCATATAGAGGTAGATTGTCTACCGGGGGCTACGGCCTTTGTACCCGCTTTGGTTAACAGTGGCCTGCCCAATGATAAGTTTGTGTTTGAAGGGTTTTTGCCCGTAAAAAAGGGGAGGCAAACCAGGCTTACCCTCCTTGCCGAGGAACCCAGAACCCTTATTTTTTATGAATCTCCCCATAAACTGGTGAAGACCTTGGGGCATTTTGTCTCCTATTTTGGGTCGGAAAGGCAGGTCTCGGTTTCTAGGGAGCTTAGCAAAATGTACGAGGAAACTATACGTGGTACCCTGGAAGAGGTGTTGGCGCACTTTACCGAAAACCCACCAAAAGGGGAAATTGTAATTGTGTTGGCGGGTAAAAAATAAATAGTTCAAAATCCGCTTAAAAAAACTAAATTGAGGTAATGTTATTACCTTGGTTTATTACCCTAATTACGGTACTCTCGATCTATTTTTTGGATCGATGGGAAAATAGGCATATTAAATCCCTCTTCGATTGGGTTCCCGCTATTCTTCTGGCATATATTATTCCTGCCATTATATCCTATGTGTTACAGCTAGACCTATCCCAAGCAACAATCCATCAATACAGTAAAGATTATTTTGTGCCCTTGGCTATAATCGCGGTAATGGGGAGCTTATCCATGATGCAGCTAAAATCTATTGGGTGGAAACCTATTCTATTATTTATTTCCGGGTCATTTTGTATTGCTTTGTTGCCCGTTATTCTCAGTCTGTGGTTTTCAGAAACCTCCCTGGTTTCCATTACCTTGGTCGCCGAGGGATATTGGAAGGGTATTCCGCCAATTGTTGGGAGTTGGATCGGGGGCAGTACCAGTCAGTTGGTCTTAAAGGAATTGGTAGATTGTCCTGAGAATATTTTTCTTTCCGTATTGGTGATGGATAATGTGTTGGTAAATGTCTGGACCATATTAATGTTCCAGATCATTAAGAAAAGTAAGTTCCTAAATCGAAAATTGGGGATTACGGATTTTGGGATGCCCCAAGAGCTAAGATCTGTTAAGAAACACGTATGGTCGGGATGGGTTTGTTTTTTAGTGCTCTTTTCGTTTGTTGTATTGTGCAATTGGATCCTTGATAGCTTTGTGGTTAAGATTATAGTGCTTTCTATAATTGGATTGCTACTAAGCAATGTTTTTCCTAGGTGGAACTTTAGGTTTGTTCTAAAATTTGGTGGTATACTAATAATTATCGTGATGGCCGTTTTGGGGTTGAAATTACGAATCGCGACGCTGGGCTTTAACACCTCTTTCCTCGGATTTTTAATCGTTTGGCTGCTTGGGCATTTTGTTTTTATGATAGGGGTAGCCAAGCTATTGAATATTAATATGGCGTGGGTACCCATAGCCAGTATGGCCAATGTTGGTGGAATTGCTACTGCCCCTGCAGTTACGGCTGCCTATGAGGAGAAATGGATGCCCCATGCAGTGATACTGGCCATTCTTAGTATGGCAACCGGTACCTTTTGGGGAATGTTCACCATTTATTTATTGGAGGTGTTATTAATTTGAACGTATTTATAAATCCTAGAGGAGTAGTGGAAGATTCTAAACGTGTTTTCCCTTCTCCCATCCGTATTTCTCCAAATAGCGTTTGCCACAGTCAACCGCATCTTTCTCCAAAGTGGTGCCCATGGTATCGTTCCATCTATTAAGGAATCCAAAAAGGGAAATTACGCCCAGCATTTCTACAATCTCACCTTCATCCCAATATTTGTACAGGTTTTTTTTGACTTTTGCATTCATGGTGTTGGGGACTTGGGAAGCTGCCAAACTAAAGTCTAAAGCGGCCCTTTCGGCTTCCGTGAAGGCCGCATGTGTCCGATATTCCCAAATATTGTTCAGCTTTTCGTTGTCGGTACCATAGCGTTCTGCGGCCAATATGGCGTGTGCCTGGCAATATCTACAGCCCGTAGCATTGCTGCTCACCCATGCGATCATGCGCTTTAAGGTAGCGTCTACCCGCCCATGATTGGCCATTACTGCCTTGTTTAATTGTATGAAAGCTTTGGAGATTTCGGGCCTATGCTGCATGGTCAATACAGAATTTGGACAAAACCCCAGAGTTTCGTTAAAAAATTCGGCCAAAACTTTTGTTTCGGGATCGTGGTTTATATCTAATGGGTTAACGAGCGGCATGGTTGTGTTTTTATACGTATTTTTGGGCAATACAAGTAACAAAAAATTTATATCGATGACAAATCATATTACTACTAAATGGCTTGGTAACATGGCCTTTGAAAGCAATAATATCTCTGGTAACAAATTAATTATAGATGTTGCTCCCGAAGATGGAGGGGAAGGTCAAGGATTTCGCCCCAAGGCGTTAATGTTAACCAGTTTGGCAGGTTGTTCTGGGCTGGATGTGGCTTCTCTAATTAAAAAAATGAAATTGGAGGTAGAAGAATTTACCATAGAAACCATTGCCGATATAACCGAGGAGCATCCTAAGTACTACAATAAGGTGAGGCTAGAGTACCATTTTAAGGGAGCTAACTTGGACGAGAAAAAATTACAGCGTGCAGTAGACCTGTCCATAGAAAAATATTGTGGTGTCATGGAAATGTTCAGGCAATTTGCAACCTTGGAAATTAAGACCATATTTAAAAAGTAATCCCCAAAATCCCCTTATATTTTTTTTGATGATCAGAAAATACCTTTCTATTCTAGGCCTCCTTTTTGGAGTGTTTCATGGCCTAGATGCACAAGAGACGCAACATATTATTTCACATAATAAGGAAACTATTGTTACCGACCCTTCCAAGGGCGCAAACAGTTATAAACGGGAAGTGGTCTTCCCTGGAAAAGAAAAAGAGATTAGGCAGATAATGCTAAATCTAAGATTTGAGTGTCCGGATGGGATGCGGTGCGCAGACTGGGATTATGTAGACCATATAAAGGTGATGCCCAAAAACGACTCCACTACCTATGAAATTGCTAGGATGCTTACCCCGTATGGAGGCCGATTTCAAAAGGATTGGAGTTTTAATTGGAAGGTAGATATTACGGATTTCAGTCCAATTTTAAGGGATTCTGTGGTGGTGGATTACATCCATACCGGATGGGAAGACAATAAAACAAGAGGATGGAAGGTTACCGTAGATTTTGAATTTACCTATGGTAAGCCTGCTGTGGAAGCCTTAGCTGTTCATAAGATCTACGATGGCTATTTCAGTTATGGGGATAAGGCAGACCCTATAGAAAATCACCTAGTGCCGGTAAACCTCCAAGCCAATTCTAAAGCTACCTTCGGAAAAGTAAAGGTGTTGCAGACCGGTCATGGGATGGATGCCAATGGATGTGGGGAGTTTTGTGATAAATACCGGGAAATTCTTTTGAATGGTCAGGTTATTCATTCCCAGCAATTATGGATGCAATGTGGCGATAACCCCTTATATCCTCAGGCGGGTACTTGGATCTTTGATCGTGCCAATTGGTGCCCTGGATACCTCTTACAGCCAGATGAGGTATTGTTTAACCTCAGCTCTAACGAAGCCTATACGGTAGATCTGGATATGGAACCCTATGAAACGGAGAATCCGAGCGCCCGGGAACTACTGGTGGCCTATGTGTTAGAATATGGAAAAATCACCGCTGACAATGATGCTACTTTGGTAGACATAATCAATCCCTCCAATGAGGAGATCTACAGCCGTAAAAATGAGCAGGGCGCCCTAGCGGTGATCAGAATTAAGAACAACGGGAAAAACAACCTGAAATCCCTAATGGTGCACTATGGACTGGAAGGGGAAAAGCCCAAAAAGTTTAAGTGGGAGGGCGATCTCCCCTACGGAGAAACGGCAATATTGACCCTTCCCGAGGAAATATATACAGCGCAAGAAACTGCTATATTTAAGGTAGCGCTTAAGAGGCCAAATGGTAAAAAGGATGGATTTATGGCCGATAATGCCAAGCAATCTGTCTATACCCGCCCGGACATACTTCCCGAAAATGTGGTCATTTATTTTAAGACCAATAATAAACCAGAGCAGAATCAATACAAGGTGACGGATAGCTTTGGAAAGGTATGGTTTAAAAAGGATAGCGTATCCCTTTCGCCCAATACCATCTATAGGGATACCCTTCAACTGCCACAGGGGAATTATACCTTTATGGTAGAAGATTCTGCAGGAGACGGATTAGAGTTTTGGTACAAGGCTAGGGACGGCCGTGGAGACGCAAGGCTATTAGATACCCTTGGGCGTGCCATTAAGCATTTTAACTCCGATTTTGGAAGTCATATCATTTATAACTTTAGGGTAGAGCCCTCCGTTCCTTATCATTTGGATAATGCGCCATCGGTAACCATGTTTCCCGCTAGAACGGATGGGCCGGTTACGCTAGACTATTTTGCGAATGAAGCAAAAGAGGTAACGGTAACCATTAGCCAGCAAGAGGATGAATCCAAGGTTATGGAGACCCATTTGTATAGTACATTAGACAAGGGAACATTTACCTATGACCTATCCTACCTGCCAAAAATGCGGTATACGCTAAAGGTAGAGGTAGATGGAGAGGTAATATTTAAGAATAGGATTAGGTTAAAAGAGTAAAGACTATGCGTTGGACCATTATGCCAAAACCGGAAGAGGAGCAGATCAATGCCCTTGCTACTGCGCTTGGGGTAGATGATTTGGTGGCACAGCTGTTGGTGCAACGGGGAATTACCACTTTTGACGAGGCCAAAAGGTTCTTTAGACCAAAATTGTCGCAACTCCATGATCCCTTTTTAATGAAGGATATGGAGTTGGCCGTTGCCCGTATAGAGGAGGCAGTGGCCAAGGGCGAGAATATCTTGGTCTATGGAGATTATGATGTGGACGGTACTACCTCTGTAGCCTTATTGTCTTCCTACTTGGAGTCTTTCTATCCCAATGTGGCTACCTATATCCCAGACCGATATACGGAAGGCTATGGGGTTTCCTTCCAAGGGGTAGATTTTGCGGAAGACAATGATATTACCCTTATTATTACGTTAGATTGTGGGGTAAAGGCTATCGATAAGGTGGCTTATGCCAAGGGAAAAGGAATCGATTTTATCATCTGTGACCATCATAGACCAGGGAGTGAGCTCCCAGAGGCAGTAGCCATCCTAGATCCCAAAAGGGAAGATTGTCCCTATCCATACGACGAGCTCTGTGGATGCGGGGTAGGTTTTAAACTTATACAAGCCCTAGGGTCTAAGAGAGGGCAAACCATAGACGATCTTATTCCCTATCTAGACTTGGTGGCAACTGCTATTGGAGCAGATATTGTCCCCATTACCGGAGAGAATCGTATTCTGGCCTATTGGGGATTAAAGGTAATCAATGAAAATCCTAGAATTGGGTTTAAGGCCATTATCGATCAAATAAAGAAAAAGGAACTTACCATTACCGATGTTGTTTTCATCATTGCACCCCGTATTAACGCTGCGGGACGTATGGAGCACGGCCAACACGCCGTAAACTTATTGCGAGAGCAGGATTTGGAAAAGGCAAAGGTATTTGCCAGCGAAATAGAGGTATATAATACGGATAGAAGAAATCTGGATCAGGAAATAGCGAAGGAGGCGCTGCTGCAAATCTCTGAAAATAGTGAGGAAGAAGCTTATACCTCCGTGGTTTATAAGGATGACTGGCATAAGGGGGTTATTGGGATTGTAGCATCCAGGCTAATGGAAACCTATTATAGACCTACCCTTGTCTTTACCAAAAGTGGGGATAAATTGGCCGCTTCTGCCCGTTCCGTGAAAGGATTTGATGTGTACAGGGCGCTGGAACAATGTGCAGATACCATAGAGCAGTTTGGCGGACATAAATACGCTGCGGGATTAACCATGTTGGAGGCAAACTACGAGGCTTTTAAAGCGCGCTTTGAAGAGGTGGTGTCCCAGAATATAGATAGAAAGCTGTTGTCGCCAGAAATTAAGGTTGATGCCATTATCTCTATCGATAACATTAGCCCTAAATTAATGCGCATTGTAAAGCAATTTGCGCCATTCGGTCCAGGAAACCAAGCTCCGGTGTTTATGGCAGAAAACTTGATGGATACTGGCTATGCCAAGGTGGTAGGTAATGATGGAGGGCATTTAAAATGTAGAATTGCAGATGCTGGGATAGGGTCCAGGGGACGAAGTTTTGATGCCATCGGATTTAATCTGGGGATTAAGTTAGATCGGGTAAAACAAAAGGGTTTTAGTGCGGTCTTTTCCTTAGATGAAAACGAATGGCAAGGAAAAATTAGCCTTCAATTAAGGTTGAAGGATGTTAAATAACCCAATACTTCCTAATTGAATAAAAGGAGATTCTAAAGGAAT
>NZ_VVIN01000288.1:0-315 GCF_008711145.1 Arenibacter lacus | reverse complement strand
ATTTACTACATGCCTTTCCTTTATCTACTACAAGAATAACTACAGGTCCCCGCTATCTTTGCAGTGTCCTACTTAATTAAAGGACAGAAAAAATAATCATTGATCCCTAAATCAAAAACCATGAAAAATTCAATTATCATTGCCGCCTTCGCTCTTGGAGCCTTCGTATTCGGAACTAACCAGGCCCAGGCGCAAGATCCTACTGCAACCACCACTGTAAATATTACCTTAGCAGATGTAATTAGCATCGATGCTGGAAGTGTTGCCAATGGAGGAACGGTAAACTTTGCATATAATAGCGCAGAAGATTATAAC
>NZ_VVIN01000287.1:0-319 GCF_008711145.1 Arenibacter lacus | reverse complement strand
TTACCTGTTTCCCATCAGCGGTTAGATTGGCGTTCACCGTTAGGGGGTGAGGTTCGCTTATCACGGTTTCAAAACAATAGGGTTCATAGGTCTTTCCTCCCTCTGTTCCTTCAATGCAAATCCCATAGGTTCCTGCGGCTAGGTTCTGAATAGTGTAGGATTCCGTGAAATTGAAGGTGGTGCTTATGGAGCCTCCTGTAATTGTCCCTTGGTAATTTAGCGTCTTATTGGCGTGTAGGTCAATGGAACCATCACTTTTCCCCCGGCAGGAAGCACTATTAATTGCTATCTCAAAATTATCTGCTGGGAATAGGTATAA
>NZ_VVIN01000286.1:0-319 GCF_008711145.1 Arenibacter lacus | reverse complement strand
CTACCTGTTTTCCATCAGCGGTTAGATTGGCGTTCACCGTTAGGGGGTGAGGTTCGCTTATCACGGTTTCAAAACAATAGGGTTCATAGGTCTTTCCTCCCTCTGTTCCTTCAATGCAAATCCTATAGGTTCCTGCGGCTAGGTTCTGAATAGTGTAGGATTCCGTGAAATTGAAGGTGGTGTTTATGGAAGCTCCTGTAATTGTCCCTTGATAATTTAGCGTCTTATTGGCTTGTAGGTCAATGGAACCATCACTTTTCCCCCGGCAGGAAGCACTATTAATTGCTATCTCAAAATTATCTGCTGGGAATAGGTATAC
>NZ_VVIN01000285.1:0-327 GCF_008711145.1 Arenibacter lacus | reverse complement strand
TTCTCTGGATTAAAATGACCCTGACAGAAATTAGTCCGACCAAATTCGCCACCCCAAACTACCAGGGTATCCTCTAACATCCCCCGTTGTTTTAAGTCCATCACCAAGGCCGCCGAAGCCTGGTCCACATCCTTTGCCTGTCCAGCCATTTCATTAGGCAAGTTGCCATGCTGGTCCCAGCCCTGATGGTAGAGTTGTATAAATCGCACTCCATTCTCTGCCAATCTTCGCGCTTGCAAGGCATTGGCAGCGTAGGTACCAGGAACCTGACAATCTTCCCCGTACATTTTGATGATAGATTCCGGTTCTTTGGAAATATCCATCACA
>NZ_VVIN01000284.1:0-327 GCF_008711145.1 Arenibacter lacus | reverse complement strand
CGTGATGGATATTTCCAAAGAACCGGAATCTATCATCAAAATGTACGGGGAAGATTGTCAGGTTCCTGGTACCTACGCTGCCAATGCCTTGCAGGCACGAAGATTGGCAGAGAATGGAGTGCGATTTATACAACTCTACCATCAGGGCTGGGACCAGCATGGTAATTTACCCAATGAAATGGCTGGACAGGCAAAGGATGTAGACCAGGCTTCGGCAGCCTTGGTGTTGGACTTAAAACAACGGGGGATGTTAGAGGATACCCTGGTAGTATGGGGTGGCGAATTTGGTCGGACTAATTTCTGTCAGGGTCATTTTAACCCAGAGAG
>NZ_VVIN01000283.1:0-329 GCF_008711145.1 Arenibacter lacus | reverse complement strand
CATCAGCGAGCAGTTTCCCAAATTCAATAAACAATGGCTGTAAGCTATAGGCTATAGGCAGCAAACAATAACCAATTAGCAATAAACAATGGCTGTAGGCTCTAGGCTATAGGCAGCAAACGATAACCAATTAGCAATGAACAATGGTGTACGCTGTACGTCCCTGATTTAGGCCGATCACTTATACGCGAATACAGCTGGAAAGAATTGAGCCCTATTAAACTCCTTGCAGTTGGCAACCTTCAACAGTTATCCTCCTTTATATGTAAATGGATACAATCCTTAATACCCCACTTCCTATTCCTTTTATAGAAAAGCCCGGCCATAGC
>NZ_VVIN01000282.1:0-334 GCF_008711145.1 Arenibacter lacus | reverse complement strand
CGCCACTCCTTTTGAGGAGCATTTAAAGGAAGCAGCCGCCTATGCGTCTGTAAATAACGAGGCAGCTTTGCATTTCACTATTTCCGAGCAGCATGGGGAAATGTTTAACGAAGAGTTTAAAACGGCTGGGGAAAGAGTGTCGGCAGAAGCCAAGGTGTCTTTTTCGGTATCCTATTCCTTCCAAAAATCATCTACGGATACTATTGCCGTGGATATGGATAATAAACCCTTTAGGGAGGCGGACGGCTCTCTTTTATTTAGGCCTGGAGGGCACGGGGCGCTGATAGAGAACCTAAACGAGGTGGATGCAGATATTATTTTTATTAAAAACATC
>NZ_VVIN01000281.1:0-334 GCF_008711145.1 Arenibacter lacus | reverse complement strand
TGCCACTCCTTTTGAGGAGCATTTAAAGGAAGCAGCCGCCTATGCGTCTGTAAATAACGAGGCAGCTTTGCATTTCACTATTTCCGAGCAGCATGGGGTAATGTTTAACGAAGAGTTTAAAACGGCTGGGGAAAGAGTGTCGGCAGAAGCCAAGGTGTCTTTTTCGGTATCCTATTCCTTCCAAAAATCATCTACGGATACTATTGCCGTGGATATGGATAATAACCCCTTTAGGGAGTCGGACGGCTCTCTTTTATTTAGGCCTGGAGGTCACGGGGCGCTGATAGAGAACCTAAACGAGGTGGATGCAGATATTATTTTTATTAAAAACATA
>NZ_VVIN01000280.1:0-337 GCF_008711145.1 Arenibacter lacus | reverse complement strand
CGATTGTTTTAGAGGCAGCTTACTATAAGGAAATACTAGGTGCACCCCTTTAGTAAGGTGTAGCCGCTTCCCTTTTATCTCATCATCCAGTGCTCTTACCTCATCTACCCATGGCCCAGCGGCGCTTACCACGTATTTGGATTGTATGGTAAACCCACTTCCCCCCAAATGATCCGTTACCCTTACTCCAGTTACCTTTCCATTTTTATATTCAAACTGGCGTACCTCGGCATAGTTTAGGGCGATAGCCCCATATGTTAGGCTGGTTTTTATGACCTCCAAAGTTAGTCGCGCATCATCGGTACGGTATTCCGCATAATAGCCGGCCCCCTTAAGA
>NZ_VVIN01000279.1:0-337 GCF_008711145.1 Arenibacter lacus | reverse complement strand
CCTTAAGGGGGCCGGCTATTATGCGGAATACCGTACCGATGATGCGCGACTAACTTTGGAGGTCATAAAAACCAGCCTAACATATGGGGCTATCGCCCTAAACTATGCCGAGGTACGCCAGTTTGATTATAAAAATGGAAAGGTAAATGGTGTAAGGGTAACGGATCATTTGGGGGGAAGTGGGTTTACCATACAATCCAAATACGTGGTGAGCGCCGCTGGGCCATGGGTAGATGAGGTAAGAGCACTGGATGATGAGATAAAAGGGAAGCGGCTACACCTTACTAAAGGGGTGCACCTAGTATTTCCTTATAGTAAGCTGCCTCTAAAACAATCA
>NZ_VVIN01000028.1:0-49242 GCF_008711145.1 Arenibacter lacus | reverse complement strand
AAAGAGCATTTCACCTAAGTGAAAGCGGCCTGGGCGCTGCGGCTGTGGAAAGCTCGTAGATTTCAAGAAAGGAGAAATCAGCCTAGATTTTTTTGAATACTTTTTTCAGCGATGGAAAAAAGTATTGAAAGGCCTGTTGAAAGGTGGATTATTGTTGTTGAGCTTACCTGATAATTTTGACTACACACAACTTTTGAGCTTGATCCTTTATTCCTCCCCACATTCAAAACAAGCCATCAATCCTTCTGGCAATTCCAAATCCCTAGAGCCTTTTAGTTTCTCTGTAAGCACCCCCTTTTCATCCAAAACCTCCTTGAACCGTTTTGCGTATTCAACAAGGTTATCGCGTCTTTCCTGGATGGTGCCTATCAGTTCTTCCCCATTTAAATCATAAACTTCCTTTGGCCATACTTTAAAGGCCTCCGCAATTACAGCGTTCGTCAAGTTTTTTTGAAGATACCTTGCTTCTTCCTCAAAAATCCTCGATTCCGTTTTATATAGAAAATAGCGATCAAAATCCATCACCAATCCTGGAAGATAATCTATATCTCTTTCAAAGTTTTGAAGACCGGGCAACAGATTTTTATTGGAAAGGATAGAAGGCACTAATCCCTCTACCTTAAAAAAAGCATTATCCCTATCGCAGGCCATGGGTATGGCCTTTTTTACCTCCCCGTTTCTTTGTACCACCCACCCCCATTGCTTGGCATGCCTGTCCCAATCCCCTATCAACAGATCGAACAACCTAGCACGTACCAACGCATTTTCATCAATGGATAGTCGCTCCCCTTCTTCTAACTTTAATTCCTGTAAATCTTCGGTATCCATTACCTGGGTAGCATTCTCTATTCCCGTCCAAGTAGCATTCCCCTCCGTTTCATACTCCAGTAAAAAGAGTCGGTTTCCATACGTATCGTTATACGTTCCCAAAGCATATTGCTTGGGAAGGAAGTACAACTTTGGCCTGGTATTTAATATGTGAACCGCTTCTGATAGTGGTGCCACTACCAAGGCGGCATAAGGGTGTTGCGCCGAGATTCCGTCTACAACAATATTCTCTAGCCCCAGCGTCTTTACAAAGTCTGGGATTAAGGGTTCTGGATTTTTGGTAACACTTCGTAAACTATACACCGTGCCTGTCCCAGATTCCAACTCTAAGGAGTGGGTTTGCTTACCTCCCCCCTGCGCTACCACCTTTAAGCCCCCATGCAGGGTATCTAAAAATACTATGGGTACTTTTACTGGGGTGGCCCATGCCTCCCGGTATTGATCTCCTTGTATTATTTTCTTTAACTGGTTCCCCTCATAGAGCAAACTAGCCGCCACCAATACGGAATCGTGCTTCCTAAAATCTATAGAATCCAAATTTGTTGGACTGAGAATCTCACAGGTAGAAAATGCTTTTTTGGTGCTGGATACCGACAGGTAAACAAGCCCTATAAAAACCAAAACGATCAGGGCAAAAAACAGTAGTATTTTCTTCATTTTCATAGTATTGCCCTATTAGTTTTTCAACAAATTACGAAAACCAATCAAGTTTTATCGCCTTGCATCAACAATAAAATTAACCCAAAAACAAACTTATAAAAATGCTTCCCACCTCCATGGTATTCATCCCTTGTTGTAGTACCAACTACGATTATTAGCCTAGTACACGGATTTCAACCCTCTTAAAAAAAACAAAAAAATAGTTTGTAAGGATGGAAGCCCGACCCTATATTTACCTTTATTTTTAATTAATCTAAATAAGAATAAATGAAATTTATACTATTTGCCACCTCCATGTTGATGTCCCTTTCCGCGTTTTCACAAGCATTGATCCAGGGAAAGGTATCAGATCAATTACAACAACCCATCGCAGGTGCCACCGTTTACATTCCAGAACTGCAACAGGGCACTATGACCGATTTTAATGGGGAGTACACCTTAGCAGAAATTCCGCCAGGAACATACAACCTCAGTTTTCGCATGCTGGGATATAAAAGCAGCATGGTGAAAATTACAGTTACCACAACTGCCCCACTGCAACTAAATACCACCTTGGAAGAAGACATCAGTAATTTGGATGAAGTGGTGGTCTCCGCCAGTAGGCATTCTCAATACCTCTCTCAGATTCCGGCTTCGGTCACTGTGGTAGGTGAGGCGAAACTGGAAGAATTATCGCAGATTACTACCAATATAAGCGACATCCTGGAGTTTACCGTACCCGGATTAGCGGTTTCAACCGGTACTTTCTCCAACTGGGGCCAGACCCTACGGGGTAGGTCACTCTTAGTTATGGTAGACGGTATCCCACAATCTACGCCCCTTAGGAATGGACAGTTGGGGATAAAATCTGTAAACCCCCAAGATATACAACGTGTAGAGGTAATTAAAGGGGCTACTTCTATTTTTGGAAATGGGGGTAACGGAGGATTCATCAATTACATCACCAAAAAACCGGTGTCCAACAAAAAGTTGGAAGCAACTACCCAGCTATGGGGTACCAGCAATCTAGCAAAGACCAAGGATGCTTTGGGATGGGGTGTTTACCAGTCCCTAAAGGGAAATCTGAACAAATTCAGGTATTATATCAGCGGAAGTATGGAGCAGACCGGAACTAAATACGATGCCAAAGGCCTACCCCTCCTCCCTACCTACGGATTTGATAATACCGACATCTACAGTGCTTTTGGAAAATTGGAATACCTGTTGAGCGAAAACCAGCAACTTTCTTTGGGCGCTAATATCTATAAATCCATTCACGATACCCCCTTTATCCCAGTACCGGCAACCGTACAGGTATTTAATGAAGCTGGTGATTACCATATTACGGCAGGTTATGGGGTAAAAGGCAGTATCCCAGGTGAGGAACCTACGGGATCTACCCTAATAAATAGTCAGTTGACCTATAGCCTCCACAATATTTTTCAGGGGACCACCAATTTTAATACCGATCTCTATTACCAAAACACGGAAAACATCTTTTTCTATTCGGACAAATTTGAAAATGGGGGACAGTCTGTTATCAATGCGGAAAAATATGGAATACGTCCCAATTTTAATTCAAAATTCGGTTCCTACTCCCACATGGATGTGTCATTAACCTACGGATTGGATTTTTTAAAGGACAAAACCAATCAAGGGTTGTTAGATGGTAGGTTATGGGTACCCAATATCGCATTGACCAACTGGGCACCCTACGCACAGACCACCGTTAAACTTAATAACCAATGGGTGTTTAAAGGCGGACTCCGTTATGATGAGATGCATATGGATATCGCAGATTACAATACCCTACCCTATTCGCCCAAAGGGGACGGCAACTATAATCCGTCCGTATCCGTGGAAGGTGGAAAGCTGGCATTTAATAACTTAGCCTTTAACCTCGGGTTGCGCTACATAGCACACGAGACTTTTATTCCTTATATTGGTTATTCCCAAGGTTTTTCCATTGCAGATCTTGGTTCCGTATTACGCTCTGCGGTGGCCAGTAATATAAACGATATTCAATTAGAGCCCGCGGTAACCAATAATTATGAATTTGGATTTATGTCCAAATTCCCCCAAGTACAATTGGAAGCCGTGGGGTACTATAGCACCTCCAACCTAGGAACGGGAGTGGTTTTTGTAGATGAGATAAACACCTTTGTTCCTTCCAAACAACCACAACAAATTTATGGAGGGGAAGTTTCTATCGATTTCCAGAGTTATAACAACCAATGGCAGCTTGGAACCTCCTACTCCTATGTAGAGGGGGTAAAGCATGCGGTAGACGATCCACATACCCTTTCTTTTTTAGGGGGTGATGTTATTTCTGCCCCTAAATGGACCGCCTACATTACCTGGAAGCCCTCAGAAAAACTGAACACCTCTGTTAGAATGACCAATTTGGGCGATAGAAAGCGATTTGATCCGTTCTTGGATGCCAATGACCAATTGGCCTATAGGCATACCCAATTTCCCGTAAACGGCTACACCTTGGTAAACTTTTCCATGGCCTATCAACTACAGTCCAATACCACCGTTTCCCTTGGTATCAATAATTTATTGAACGAATACTACCTACCAGCAAGATCGCAGTGGGCCTCCCCCTTAACTACTTTTACCGGAGCTGGGGAAGGCACGCATGCCAAACTGAGCGTACAGTATAATTTTTAAATATACCTCCCCCTAGTTTCATGATGAAGCTAGGGGGTATTTTAATACTAACTAGATAGTTTGAACCATCTTAATAAAACAATAAGAAAAATCCACCTTTGGTTGGGCATCAGCTGCGGACTCTTGGCATCCTTTTCTGGACTTACCGGGGCGCTATACGTGTGGCAACCAGAAATAACTGCTGCACTCAATCCAAGGTTGTTAACAGTAAGACAGGTAGATAGTCTCCCTGAAGAAACATTGATGCAAACGGCATCCCAACTGATAAAAGTACACAAGGATAGCCTAGTGCGCGTAAATTTACCCTACCGAGAGCAGCAGACCATATCTTTACTGTTTAACAATGGAACCACCCGTTATTATCATCCAAAAACCACAAGCTTTCTAGGAACAAAATCGGCCTCCATACATTTTTTCGAGCAACTCTTAAACGTTCACCGTACCCTTGCCATCCCCATAATTGGCAAGTACATCATGGGCGGCAGTACTATTATCTTTTTGGTGATTATCCTTGGTAGCGGTATGTTTATTTGGTGGAAAGCCTATAAGAGCAGATTAAAAAAAGGATTCCAAATAAAATGGAAGGGGAAGAAAAAGAGACTAAACTATGACCTCCATAAGGTATTGGGGGTCTATTTCCTTATTCCACTTATACTAATTGCCTTATCCGGGGCCTACTTTACCTATCCTACTTATTATAAATCGGTTTTGAGCCTTCTGGACGGTACTAAGAAAGCACAAAACCAGCAAATAGAAAGTCGGTACACCTTTACCCAGCTGTTCCGAATACCGGACACAACTTATGCCCTACGTGCTATTTACTTTCCGAAGGACGGCACGGATAGTTATCACTTTAGATATATTCAGGGACGATTTATTAGTCCAGGCTTAAGAAAAAGCAAGGAATTAAAAATAACGGAAGCGAACCAGGTCATCAGCGAAACCTCTTATGAATTGGCCCCCAACAGCGATAAGATTGCCCTGCAATTTTATCCGATACATACCGGGGAAATAGCGGGATTAGCTGGGAGGATACTAGTCTTTATTTCTGGATTGGTTCCCCTTATCCTTTACATTACCGGAATTAGAATGTATTGGTTTAAAAAAAAGAATCGAACTAAAAAGTCGGCCCCTAATGTATTCTCCCCTAAGTAACCCTTAGAAAGATAATAACCTACTAAAAGCTCTATTTAAGCATTAATTGCCCCTATTTCTAGGAGGTTTGCACTCCTTGCAGAAATGGGCATAGGTATCTATTTCCTTTTTTACGGCCGCATGTTCCTCTGCCAACAAATCTACCTTTTCCCCAAAGTTGGTCGCCGTATAAACCCTAGCACTAATTTTATTACGCTCCGCTACCATTTTGTCGAAAAAAGGCTGAAAGAAACCTGTATTGGAAAAAGCCTTTTTATTGCGGAAAAGCTCCTCTCTTATCTTACGGGCATACAATTCCGACAGATCAAAATCAAAAGCCGCTAAGGCCAATAATCTTTCTGCCTGCACACTGTCTTTGGCCTTAATTACAGCAGTATCCGGTAGAAACGCACAACTTACCTTGTCGTTGAAATTCTTTGTGAACACAAATTGGATCTGGGACATTTCGAAAGCAAACTCCAAGACTACGCCAGACTGTACCATCACGCTTGTAACAGAGGGATCAATAGCGGTATCGGTTCCCTTGAAATCTTCAATTTTTAATTGATGGTTAGGGGACCATTCCCGTCTATCTTCCTGAGAATAAAGGTTGCTATTTATTATACAACAAAGAAGCACTATTAAGGATCGCATAGCTATTTTCCTGATTTTAATTCGATGCTAAATTTAAGGCAATTTATTCATATGCTCTTTTTTCTACCCATTAACCCCCTAAATCCGAACCTTACCGTTGTTGGGGAGTTCACTTATAAATAAATGATTAACTTTAAGGCAGAACACTGCTGTTGCACCAATTATACTCCTCCCCAGTGTATTGCACAGCGCAAATATAATAGCGCTCACTAAAAAGACACCCCACCCATTTAAGAACAGTACTAAATTCCGTCAAAGGAATAGCTATGAGCGTATGTACATATAGCCACTTAGCGAAGCTAAGGAAGAATAAGATAGATACAATGGATACTATTTGGACAGTAATGTCCACGAATAAATAGTAATTAATACGAGTACCTATGGATTTTGATGCAATTATAATCGGAACTGGACAAGCGGGAGCTCCCCTAGCCCAAAGTTTGGCCAATCAAGGCCAAAAGGTAGCTATTATTGAAAAGAATCATCTGGGCGGCACCTGCATCAATGTAGGCTGTACGCCCACCAAAGCTTATGTGGCATCGGCCAGACGAGCCTATATGGCAGGCAATAGCAGCACCCTTGGCGTCGCTATTAAGGGCGAGGTAGTTATCGACCTAAAAAAAATTAAACAGCGCAAAGATGCCTTAGTCCTAGAATCGCGCAAGGGTTTGGAAGAAATGCTGACCAAAAATAAATCTATTACCCTAATCCGTGGGAAGGCCACCTTTGTAGACAACCATACCGTAGCGGTGAACGGCAAGGAGTATGCTGCCCCAAAAATTTTCATTAACGTGGGCGCAAGACCCCGTATCCCCGATGGATTTAAAGAGGTACCCTACCTTACCAATGAAAGTATTCTGGACTTGGAAAAAATTCCGGAACACCTCGTGATTGTGGGCGGAGGCTATATTGGACTGGAGTTTGGCCAGATGTTTCGTCGGTTTGGTAGCAAGGTAACCCTATTGGAAAGAGGGGATAAATTATTGAAAAAGGAGGATGGGGATATCTGTGACCTAATCACTGAAATTATGGAGGATAGTGGGCTTGCGGTACAGCTGAAATCTAATTGTATTGGCGCCAAGCTACACCAAGACCTACTAGAGATTAGTTATCGCTGCAATAACAAGACCGAAACCCTGAAGGCCAGCCATTTACTTTTGGCCACTGGACGTATTCCCAATACGGATGACCTGGGATTGGAAAACACGGATATTAAACGATCCCGCCAGGGATATATTAAAGTAGAAGATACTTTACAAACCTCGGTGAGTCATATATGGGCTATGGGCGATTGCAATGGAGAGGGTGCCTTTACCCATACAGCCTATAACGACTATCAGATTGTGAACTCCCAATTATTTTTATCGCAAAAACGTTTTCTTTCCGATAGATTTACCTGCTATGCCGCTTTTATAGACCCGCCACTAGCTAGGGTTGGACTCAACCAAGCCGATATTAAAAAAAAGGGGTTGATGGCTAGGGTATCCGAAATTCCTATGAGTAAAATTGCTAGGGCCAAGGAAATGGGAGAAACCAAAGGGAAGTTGAAGATCTTCCATGAAGTAGACACCGATAGTATTCTAGGGGCTACCTTCTTAGGTGTTGGTGCCGATGAGTATATCCACACCATCATTGATCAAATGTACGCAGGGGCTACTTATAAGACCGTCCGGGATGCCATCCACATTCACCCAACCATTAGCGAATTGCTTCCTACCATGCTAGAAACCTCCTCCGAGCTATAAGTTGTTTTCTAAAGACATCTATTAAGTTAAAAGCGTTTTATGACACTACAAAATTCCTAGGCAAACGATAAAATTCTCCACCAAAAAGTCCCTTATATCCCAAAATTTCCCATATTTGAATAGTACCGACCTTACCCCATGTAAACAAGAACCCTATGCCTAGAATTATACTCGTTTTGTTCTTTCTTCTTTTATGCAGTCCTGCAACGGGGCAATTAAAATCTTATAACCTATACAACTCCAACGGCAAGAAGGTTTCCTATAGTAAAATGATGCGAAAATTAGCCAAGGCAGATATGGTACTTTTTGGCGAATTGCACAACAATCCCATTGCCCATTGGTTACAGTTAAAGGTAACCCAAAAGCTACACACGCAGCGCCCCCTTATCCTGGGTGCCGAAATGTTTGAAGCGGACAACCAAATACCCCTAAACCAATATTTAAAGGGAGAAATTACCCAAAAGGGGTTGGATTCTTTAGCACGACTCTGGCCCAACTACAAAACCGATTACGCCCCTTTAGTAGATTTTGCAAAGGCAAACCAGTTGCCGTTTATAGCCACCAATATCCCCAGAAGATTTGCCAGTATGGTCTACAGGAACGGATTTTCCGTACTAGACTCCTTAACTGCTGAAGAGAAAACATGGATAGCTCCCCTTCCCATTCCCTTTGATAGTGAATTGCCTACCTATAAAAATATCCTTTCTATGATGGGAGACCATGGGAGTCCAAAACTGGTTATGGCACAAGCCATAAAAGATGCTACTATGGCGTATTTTATCCTAAACAATTATAAAAAGGAAAATCTATTTTTACATTTTAACGGGGCCTACCACTCGGACTTCCACGAGGGAATTCTATGGTACTTAAAACAGAACACTACCCCCCTTAACTACCTCACCATAAGTACGGTGTCCCAAGAAAACATCCATAAACTACTTCCCGAAAATAGAAATAAGGCAGATTTTATTATCTGTGTAGATAGTGATATGACCACTACCTATTAAGACTAGCTACATCATCTTATTTACCCCCAAAGATTTCCTGTAAAATTTCCTTACAGCAACCCTATAGCTCTTTAAGGAAGCAGGTGCCTACTATTTATGCCTCTTTTTATTTAGAAGTACCGTGGAGGTATGTTCCATACTATTGTTGCAACCACCAAATAAAATCTTTAGAGTTACTTTCTAAGGGCCACATTTCTAGCTGAAATGGCTCTCTCTAGAGGACAATTTTAGACAATCTAAAGAAACTTCCCTATTTAGGAAGGCTCGGGAATAATAAATAACGCTATTAGCTAAGTAGCTACTCCCATCATACCTCAAAAAAACACAGTTATATTACATATTTCAATCAAAATATCAAAAAATAATTCGACACCCATAATTACTTTTTAATGGATTTATCGTATATTTTTAACACGAAAATTAAATAACTGACAACCTACGTCGTTTAAAATGACATTTATGAAATAGGCCCATTGCAAAAACTCCCCATATTTTGAATGCCTAAGAAGAAAATGACTTTTGTTGTCCATCCTTATACAAGAGATTAGATTTTAACCTTTAAATACAGCAATTATGCATTTAACAGCTAGGGAAACCGAGAAACTCCTCATCTTTATGACGGGAGAACTTGCCGAAAAACGAAAGGCCAGAGGCCTTAAATTAAACTACCCAGAATCTATTGCACTAATCAGCCATCGATTACAAGAAGCTGCACGGGACGGTAAAACCGTTGCCGAACTTATGCAGGAAGGCGCTACGTATTTAACACGCGACGATGTAATGGAGGGTATCCCAGAAATGATCCACGATGTGCAAATAGAGGCCACCTTTCCGGACGGAACCAAACTGGTAACCGTCCATAATCCAATTCGCTAACTTAAAGCCACATACTATGATACCAGGAGAATATATATTATTAAAGGAAGATATTGAATGTAATCCTTTCCGGGATGTATTTAAAATTAAAGTGGTAAACAAAGGAGATAGACCGGTACAGATAGGGTCTCACTATCATTTTTTTGAGGTTAACCGAGAAATGGAGTTCGACAGGAAGAAGGCCTATGGGTACCGATTAAATATCCCTTCCGGTACGGCGGTTCGCTTTGAACCAGGCGAGTCTACAGAAGTAGAATTAATCAGTTTAGGGGGCAAGCGAAATTCTTTTGGCCTTAACAACCTCACCAATGGTGATACCATGAATCCTCAGAATTTAAGAAGATCAATGATTAGTATAGAACAGGAAGCATTTAAAAATAAAAAATCATGAGCTTTAAGATAGATCGAGTAAAGTATGCCAATATGTACGGTCCCACCGTTGGCGATAAAATTAGATTAGGGGATACGGAACTTTTCATTGAAATTGAAAAAGACTACGCCTTTTACGGGGAGGAGAACAAGTTTGGCGGTGGAAAAACGGTGCGGGACGGAATGGCCCAATCCAGTACTGCTACTCGTGACAGTGGGGTGCTAGACCTGGTAATTTTAAATGCCATTGTATTGGACCACTGGGGTATTGTTAAAGGGGATATAGGAATAAAAGACGGGAAAATTGTGGGGGTAGGCAAGGCCGGGAATCCGGATACCATGGAAAACGTAAACCCCCATATGATCATTGGCGCTTCTACGGAGGTACATAGCGGTGAAAACACCATAGTTACCCCTGGAGCTATTGACACCCACATACACTATATTTCCCCCCAGCAAATAGAACACGCTCTATATAGTGGTGTTACCACTATGATTGGAGGTGGTACGGGCCCTGCAGACGGAAGTAATGCCACCACAGTAACTCCTGGTGCATGGAATATTAAAAGGATGCTCCAAGCTACGGACAACCTGCCCATGAACTTAGGGTTCTTTGGAAAGGGGAACTGTTCCTTACAGGCTCCCTTGGAAGAGCAGGTAGAAGCCGGAGTTCTTGGCCTGAAGGTGCATGAGGATTGGGGCGCTACCCCAGCAGTTATAGATGCTTCCCTAAGGGTTGCCGATAAATATGATATTCAGATAGCGCTGCATGCCGATACCCTTAACGAAGCCGGATTTTTAGAAGACACCATGGATGCTATTAATGGGAGAACCATCCACACCTTTCACACGGAAGGAGCCGGTGGTGGCCATGCCCCCGATATTATTAAAGCAGCCATGTATCCCAATGTGTTACCGGCATCTACCAATCCCACTCGTCCGTTTACCAAGAATACCATAGACGAACATTTGGATATGTTAATGGTCTGTCACCATTTAAGTAAAAACATTCCTGAGGATGTGTCTTTTGCCGATTCTAGGATACGCCCAGAAACCATTGCTGCAGAAGACCTTCTTCACGACATGGGAGTTTTCAGTATTATGAGTTCGGATTCCCAGGCCATGGGTCGCGTTGGGGAAACCATTACCCGTACTTGGCAAACCGCCCACAAAAACAAAATTCAACAAGGCTTTTTAAAAGAAGACAAGAAAATAAAGGCCGATAATTTCCGTGCAAAACGCTATGTGGCAAAATATTCCATAAATCCGGCTATTGCGCACGGTATCTCCCAACATGTGGGATCCATAGAGCCTAATAAAATGGCCGATATGGTATTGTGGAAACCGGCACTCTTTGGTGCCAAGCCAGAAATGATTATCAAAGGAGGAATGATCATAGCTAGTAAAATGGGGGATCCCAACGGATCTATCCCTACCCCACAACCTATTTTAATGCGATCTATGTACGGTAGTTTAGGTAGTGCAGTCCATAAAACCTGCGCCACCTTTGTTTCCAAAGCGGCAATGAACAATAATATCAAGGAGAAATTTGGACTTAAAAAGACGTTGTACGCAGTAACCAATTGCCGAAGCGTTTCCAAAAAGGATTTAATCCATAATGATAAAACGCCTGTTATAGAAGTAAATCCGGAAACCTATGAGGTAAAGGTAGATGGCAAGGTGCTTACCTGCGATCCAATCGATATTGTACCCTTAGCCCAACGCTATTTCCTGTTCTAACAGCTTGTGATCAAAAATGCAGTCTCCCCTAAGTCGTCCTTAGGGGTGATTAAAGCATCTAAAGCTTCTTGGAACCGCATGGTTTTACCCTTTAAAAATACCTAAGGCCCCCGTGCCAGTTCCATAAACTTAAACTGGTTTAATATATGGTATGTAAAGAAATAATAGGAAACGTAAAAACGTATGATTACGGAGCCAAGGAGGTGGACCGACTCTATTTGGAATGGTTTGAAATGCCTAAACGCATTATGCGAAAACGCTCTAAAAACGGAAAAGAGGTAGCCATAAAATTTTTACGGGAAGGACAACGCCTACAAGAGGGCGATATTGTTTTTGAAGATGAGGACAGTATCGTAATCGTAGAAGTACTCCCTTGTGAAAGTTTGGAGGTTACACCCCGCAACCTATTGGAAATGGGTACCGTATGCTACGAAATCGGAAACAAACACCTCCCGCTTTTTATTCAGGACGATAAAGTGCTGGTAGCTTATGAAAAGCCGCTAGAACGTCTGTTGATTGCTACTGGCTATCAGGTAGAAAAGAAGCATTGCAAATTGGTAAATATGCTGAAAGCCAATATAGACCATTCCCATGGCAGCAATAATCCCTCCCTTTTTTCCAGGATTTTAGACCTAACTACAAAAACTTAAACTATGAGCAAGACCAACAATTTACTTTTGGAGCTGCTCCACATCTCAGACCCTACGCTCCCCATAGGCGGTTACTCCCACTCTAACGGATTGGAAACCTATATACAGCAAAACATAGTGAAGGATGTGGATACCACCGCCGAATTTGTACGGAATATGCTGAACTATAATTATAAATACAACGACGGCATATTCGTTAGAGACGCTTATTACGCGGCCCAAAAAAACGAGCTATCAAGTTTATTGGACTTAGATAATGAGTGCCACGCCCTAAGGGCCCCGATGGAAGTCCGCGACGGAAGTCTGAAGTTGGGGGTGCGACTTCTAAAAATATATGTACGCTTACAGGATCATGAATTATTACACAGCTATTACCAACGGGTAAAAGAAAAGGAAACCCCAGGCCATTTTCCTGTTGCCTTTGGTATGATTACCGCCCTAATGGGGGCAGAACTAGTGGATGTACTGAGTGCCTTCTATTACAATGCCGCTGTGAATATGGTAACCAATAGCGTTAAAATGGTTCCCTTGGGACAGATGGATGGGCAGGAGATTTTGTACAAACTCCACGATTTTATCGATAAGGTGGCCCATGAAACCCTAACCATTGATGAGGAGTTACGCGGACTCTGCAATCCGGCCTTCGATATCCGCTGTATGCAGCACGAACACCTCTACTCTCGATTATATATGTCTTAAAAAATAATTTCACTAATAAAAACAAAATAGAATGTCTGAAAGAAACTATATAAAAATTGGGGTTGCCGGTCCGGTAGGCTCTGGAAAAACTGCCCTCATAGAAAAGTTGTCCCGAAAAATTGCACAAGACTACAGCATAGGTGTAATCACCAATGACATTTATACCAAGGAAGATGCTGAGTTCCTTACTAAAAACTCCCTCTTGCCAGCTGATAGGATTATAGGCGTGGAAACAGGAGGTTGCCCGCATACCGCTATCCGGGAAGATGCTAGTATGAATTTGGAAGCGGTAGACGAGATTGTAACCCGGCATCCCGGGATAGAAATTGTATTTATAGAAAGTGGGGGCGATAACCTGTCTGCCACCTTTAGTCCTGACCTTGCCGATATTACCATTTTTGTGATTTCGGTAGCGGAAGGTGAAAAAATACCAAGAAAAGGAGGCCCAGGAATCACCCGATCGGACCTATTGGTAATCAACAAAATAGATTTGGCACCCTACGTAAATGCCGATTTAGAGGTAATGAGGAGTGATTCGAAAAAAATGAGAGCTGGTAACCCCTTCATCTTTACGGACCTTATGAACGACATAGGGGTAGATCAGGTAATTAATTGGATTAAGAAATATGCTTTGATTGAGGAAGATGCTTCTGAACCCGTACTAGAACGATAACTGATGGGAAGATACAGCGTGCAGACCGACTTATACAAGGATATAACCATATTAAAGGATACCTATTTTACGCCTCCTTTTAATGTGGTGGAAGTTAGGGAGAACAAGAAAAATCCCCTATTGGAACTCATGATAATGAGCTCCTCCCCAGGGTTCTTCAACAATGATAATTATCAAATAGACATTAAGGTGAAAAAAGAAACTTTGCTTAACCTACAAACACAATCCTATCAAAGAATATACGACACCCCGGATGGTGCACAGCAGCACATGCGGGTGAATGTGGAATGCAACGCCTACTTCAGTCACTTACCACATCCCTCCGTACCCCACAAGGGGGCTATTTTTGAAAGCGATAATAGGATTTATCTCAGCGATACCAGTGTCCTTATCTGGGGAGAGATCTTGGCTTGTGGACGAAAACTAAATGGAGAGTCTTTCGCATTTAAAAAGTATAGGAGTTTAACGCAGGTTTTTCGCAATGACAAGTTGCTGTACAAAGACAATCTATACCTAAACCCTTCAAAAGTTAATTATAAGACCATGGGACAGTACGAGGAGTTTAGCTATCAGGCAAACTTTATCTGTGTAGATCCCCACCATTCCCCTAAAGAGCACATGGCCAATATGGCTGAAAAATTAGAGGGGGAAGAGGATATTATTTTCGGGTTTTCCCAAATTTCAGATGATGCCTGCGTACTTCGGGTGCTGGGTAATTCTGGAGAACAACTTTTTAGAGCCCTGAAGAAAATTCAAAAACAATTAGATAAGCAAGCCGGTGACCTACGGCAACAGCAAATAGATTTAAAAATTTAATTTTTATGGTACCAGAATTAAATACATTAATAATAGCCGCAATTTCTATCAGTGTTCTACATACGCTTACGGGTCCAGACCACTATATTCCGTTTATTGCCATTGGAAAGGCAAAAAAATGGACCTTGGGACGCACGCTATTTTGGACAGTCATTTGTGGAATTGGACATGTCCTTAGCTCCGTTCTCTTGGCTTTAGGGGGTGTAGCCCTTGGATTTTCCCTTAGTAAACTCAGCTGGTTTGAGGAAGTAAGGGGCGGTTTGGCGGCATGGGCCTTATTTATCTTTGGTTTTATTTTCCTCATAATTGGACTTTACCAGGCCTATCGGAATAAAAAACATAAACATTTTGATGTTTATGAAGGGGGCGAAGTCTATGTCTATGAACACAGGCACAACCAAGGTCCGGTAATGCCTTCCGAAAGAAGAAAAGTAACCCCTTGGGTGTTATTGGTGATTTTTCTCCTTGGTCCCTGTGAACCCATGATTCCCCTATTAACCTACCCCGCTATTTTAAACTCCACCACTGGAATAATTATAATCACCGCAGTATTTCTATTTTTTACGCTGTTGATGATGGTAATTATGGTAGTGCTAGGTTATTATGGTTATAGTTTGATAAAAACCGAATTTCTGGAAAAATACATGACCGCTATCGCAGGGGGTGCTATTGTAGTCTGTGCCGCAGGGATGATTTTTCTTGGCTGGTAATTGAATGTAAGTGACATGGTATGATGACTAAAATAAAATGGTTTATCCAGGTTAACCTTAGGGGCATTGCGCAGATAATGTTACAGGAAAAATCATTGACCGGTCTCATCCTACTTATAGGAGTCCTATACAGTTCTTGGCTTATGGCAATTGGCTTATTAGTAGCCAATTTAATAGGAACTTGTATAGGGCTTTTTTTTAAAAAGAAATATAGGGTTGCACTAAATCAAGGTCTATACGGGTTTAATGCTGCACTATTGGGAATAATAATCGTTTACCAGTACGGGTTAACTGGATTGTCTTTTGTAGCCATCATAATCGCTTCGGTACTGGCTACCCTTATGATGCATTATGCCATCGTTAAAAAACTGGAGATTTTCACCTTTCCTTTTGTAGTGTTTAGTTGGATTATAGTTTCCCTGATTAATGCAGGGGATATTATGCCTAGGGTGACCCACCCCACAGCCGCTGAAAATTTTTTACAAGAACCAACCGCCGAACTTTTTGAGGAAACCTTGGAGCTGGTTGGGATAGAATATGACGAAGACGAAATAGACGAAGACCTTATTTTTGCCACCCACGGGTTTGGACAGGTGATGTTTCAAGGAAGTGTTATTGCCGGTGTTCTATTCTTCCTGGGAGTATACGTTAGTAGACCTGTTTCGGCACTCTACGGAATATTTGCCTCCATTTTAGCCATGACAGTATCACATTTATTAAATAGGCCCGAAACCGATGCCGATACCGGTATGTTTAGCTTTAACGCTGTTCTTTGTGCCCTAGCTTTCGCAGGTACTGGAAAACAGGATGGTTTCTGGGTGGTAGTCGCTACCATCATCACTGTAATTGTGGACGATTTTATGATAAGTATTGACGTTCCCCCCTATACCTTTCCTTTTGTAGCCACCACCTGGATCTTGCTGATATCTAGAAGTGGTATCTCTGGAATTTCTAAACTGCTAGCGTCCTGGTTTAGGCCCAAAAGAAAACCACCCCCGTAAATTCCTCCATAAGTTGCCACCTATTACTCCATCCCAATGCAAGCTATTGACTCTGGAAGGTGTTTTTGTATGGACTGGGGGCCATGGACAAAAAGTGTTAGTTGAGCTTTTTATTTTTTTTAAATTATGTACCTTAGAACTTATTAACCTTAAAAATCTTCAAATGGAATTAGGTGCATTTTCGGTAAGTTTAAATGTGAAGGACCTTAACGCCTCTAAATTGTTTTATGAAAATCTGGGCTTCTCGGTCTTTGCAGGCGAAATGGAAAACAATTACTTGATCATGAAAAATGGTAAATCCCTCATCGGATTGTTTCAAGGAATGTTCCAAGGCAATATTCTGACCTTTAATCCTGGGTGGGATGAAAATGCTAATACCTTATGTTCCTTTTCCGATGTAAGGGAGATTGAAAAGGATTTAGAAAACAAAGGAATCCAACTGGTTCGAAAAACTGGAGAGAACACTAGCGGTCCAGCCAGCATAGTGTTAATAGATCCCGATGGAAATACCATATTAATAGATCAACATGTATAACAGGGTGTCATATTAAGAAGTAAGCCCTTTTTAATACTGCCTAGTACTCTTATTCCTGGCATATTTCACCAACCAACCAACCAACCAACCAACCAACCAACCAACCCATGAGCAAAAGCCCACTATACCCTCTCCTCTTACTTGTTTTAATTTATAGCTGTAGCACTCCGGCAACTTCAGACCCCAATATCTTGGTGCAAGAAGGATTTATAGTAGAAAAATTATACAGCCCCAGTGAAAACAGCCAAGGCTCTTGGGTATCCATTACCAAGGACAACCAGGGAAGGTTAATTGCGTCGGACCAGTATGGGGCCCTATACTACATACAGGTGCCTAAATTAGGCTCTAAAGAGGCTGTGAAGGTAGATTCCATCCCTGTGAATATAGGTAAGGCCCACGGATTGTTATGGGCCCATAACAGTCTATACGTAATGAAAAACTCGGACAATCAGGAAGAAAGTGGTTTGTATAGAGTGACCGATTCTGATGGGAACGGACAATTAGACCATATTGACTTTTTACAACAATTTGTGGGAAGAGGTGAACATGGTCCCCATGGGATTGTCCTAGGACCCGATGGTTATTTATATATGCTAGGAGGCAATCACACCTTACTTCCCAAAAAATTTAATTCCGTACAAAAACCTGTTTGGGACGAAGACCAACTTTTTGATGCCATAAAAGATCCTAGGGGCCATGCCAACGAAGTAGTAGCGCCAGGCGGTTGGCTAGCAAGAACGGATAAGGATGGCAAGGACCTCACCGTTATTGCCACAGGGTTTAGAAATGCCTATGATTTGGCATTTAATGAGGACGGAGAGCTCTTTACCTTTGATTCTGATATGGAATGGGATATGGGATCTCCCTGGTATAGGCCCATCCGGGTATGTCATATCCCCATGGGTGCCGAATTTGGATGGCGTACGGGGTCGGGAAAGTGGCCCGACTATTACCCGGACAATCTCCCTGGAATACTGGATATTGGCCAGGGGTCGCCCACGGGGGTAATTTCCGGAAAAACCCTAGATTTCCCCGATCGGTTTAAAAATGGATTGTTTGTATACGACTGGAGTTTTGGCACCATGTATTATATAACCCTAATTCCAGAGGGAGCTTCCTACAGGGCTGAAAAAGAAGAGTTTTTATCGGGCAATTCCCTACCGCTTACGGATGGCATTGCAGGAGCAGACGGTGCCATGTACTTCCTAACTGGGGGAAGACGGTTAGAGTCTGGCCTCTACCGCGTGTATCACCCTAAAAACAATTCAACCGCCAGCCCAGCGCCCCAGCCTGTTACGGAAGAACAACAGCTAAGAAGAAACCTGGAATCCTTCGCCATGGGGGCACCCGCAGATTTAGCGTTGATCTGGTCTTCCTTGCAGCATCCGGACAGAGCCGTTAGGTATGCCGCCCGCGTAGCCTTGGAGTATATAGAAACAGGGCAGATAGAAAAGAAACTTTCCTCTGAGACAGCACCGGATGCCCTGATACAATCGGCCATCGCATTAGCCAGAATTGGGGAAACAACAGGGCAACAACTTGCTATGGAAAAATTAAATTCAATGTCCTTTCCCTCCCTGTCAGAAAATCAAAAAACAGATTTAATAAGAGCTTATGACCTATTGTTTATTAGGGGCGATTTTGGAAGGGAGCAGAAACAACAACTGGCAACAATGCTAGCACCGCACTACCCTACCACTAGCAATCAGGTTAATCGGGAATTGATACAATTACTGGTTTATTTGGGCGATTCTACCGCAGTACCAAAAACCATGGCTATGTTAGATACCCTTGCCATCAACAATACCAGCCTTCCCATAATAGCAAAAGAGGTCACTGAAAGAAGTGAACAATATGGGGGCACTATAGAAAGGATGAAAAGCAATACCCCGCCCTCCGAGCTTATCCATTATGCAAAAGCCCTAAGTTATGCCACCACTGGCTGGAACGAGACGCTAAGGGAACAGTATTTTAAAATCTTCGCCAAGCTTTTTGCTGCCAATGGAGGAGAGAGCTATACTGGATTTCTACTGCATATTAGAGACCAAGCCCTCAGCAACGTACCCGAGCACCTGAAAGAAAGTCTCCGCACCCTCTCTGGGGAAGAGTTGATTAAAGTAGGAAGTACCGATCTGGCATCCCTTCCTCAACCCCAAGGACCCGGAAAAAATTATGACATAGAGGAAATTGTTTCGCTCTACAGTAGTGCGGATGAGCATGGAAATAGCACCAACGGGGAAAAGATGTATCAAGCCGTGCTGTGTAGTAGCTGTCATGGTCTACAAGGTAGTGGATCCAGTGTTGGCCCGGATCTTACCCAGCTAAGCAATCGGTTTTCTGCCAAAGATATTGCCGAGGCCTTGGTAACCCCCAATAAAACCATTTCGGATCAATATGAAGCCATAGAGGTAGTTATGAGCGACGAAAAGGAATATTGGGGACGGTTAATCAATGAGACAACCGATACCCTTACCCTCAATACAAATCCACTACAACCACAACAATTATTAAAATTGAACAAAAAGGAGATACAATCCAGACACCCCTCAAAGCGGTCTATGATGATGCCAGCCTTATTAAACAGACTGAATGAGCAAGAAGTAATGGACCTATTTGCCTTCTTAAAATCACAGGCACAGAAGACCAACTTACAAAACTAAAAAAGGTGCCCTAGCGGCACCTTTTTTATTAGTTATTTAAGCAAATATTCTTACGAATTCATTGCCGATATTATAAAGTCCTTAAACTCTTTGGAAATCGGGATGAGGGTTTCATTGATCAAGATATCCCTAGAATTGATGGCTTCAATATGGTCTACATTAACAATATAGGATTTATGGGCCCTATAAAATTTTCCCCTGGGAAGTTTCTCCAAATAATCCTTGAGAGGAGAGCGTACCAAAAACTTTTTATCTACGGTATTTACTTCCAAGTACACATTATCGGCCTTTATATATTGGATATCCTCAAATTGGATCCGATAATATAGATGTTGTTTTTTTACAAATATGGAGTCTTTTAATACGGTATTGGAAATAACTTCGTCCTCTTCCTCTACCTTGGCATCATTGCCCGTTTTGGCTACACTGATAAAATTTGACAAAGCAATTTCAATGGCAGTGTATAAATCTTGTTGTTCAAAGGGTTTTACTAAATAGCCATTGGGTTTTACACTTTTTGCATTCTCAACGGTAGCCCTGTCCGAATTGGATGTAACAAATATAAAAGGGATATCGTAGTTATCCCGGATGTGCTTCCCAAGGTCTATCCCGGTCTTATCCGAAGCCAAGATAATATCTATCAGAACTAGATCTACCTCCTTGGTTTTTAAGACCTCCACCGCTTGCTCGTAAACAATTACATTGTCTACTATGGCATAGCCAATTTCCTCCAACATGGACTGCATGTCATCGGCTATGATCACATTGTCCTCTACTATAAGTATTCTAATTGGTTGTTCCAAAGTTTCTGGTTTTTGTATGGTTAGTTTTTTAAAAATACTAAAAAATATTGAAGCTAAGGTAAAATATGATCGCTACCAAAAAGGTACTCAGCGCCAATTTTTTTAGTTCAGGATCTAATAATACGGTGTTCTTCACCCTCAGCATCCGTATTAAATGTATAAATATAGGTATAAATGCCAATAAATGTAAGGTATTTAGCCAATTGTCATAATGCAGCATGGTATAGATAAGCATGCAAACAAAACTAACTACCACCAATAAGCTGTGGTATATTTTTCCATTCCTTATGCCCATTTTCACGATTACCGTATTTTTCTTAGCCAACATATCGGACCGGTAATCCCTAAGGTTGTTTAAGTTTAACACTCCTGTGCTTAAAAGCCCTATGGTAATTGCAGGTAAAAAGGCAGACAGATAAATTTCCTTGGTATAAAGAAACATAGAACCCACTACGCCAATCAATCCAAAGAAAAGGAAAACAAAAACATCCCCTAGGCCTCGGTATCCATAAGCAGAATCCCCAACAGTATACCTAATGGCTGCCCAGATGCCAAAAGCTCCTAGCAATCCAAACAGTAGTATGTATTTAAGGTGTTCTAACCCAAAAGAAAAGTACAGGAGGGCAAGTACCAAGCCAATACAGATAAATATGGATATAATAATTCCACGTTTTAATTGCGCCCTAGTAAGGAGGCCACTCTGAAGTACCCTCTTGGGACCTACCCGATGTTCATTATCGGTTCCCTTTACTCCGTCCCCATAATCATTGGCAAAGTTGGATATAACCTGAAACCCTACAGTAGTTAAAACAGCAAATATGAAGATACGCCAGTCAAAAGCACCATACATGCTTGCTATGGCCGTACCCACAATAATCCCCGATAACGAAAGCGGAAGGGTTCTTAACCGCGCCGCATTCAGCCAAGCTTTTGATTTCTGCAAATTAGTAGGGATCTTCTATTTCTATTCGTTTTCCATCTCGGTAAGATGCCACAAAAGCATCTTCAAAACCCATCTTTACCAATTGATACCTAAAAGAACGGGCTTCTTCCAAGGTTTCAAAATTCCCCAAGGAGTAAGAGTAGAAAGAATTGGTTTTCGCAAAGATCGTATTTCCTATGGTCTTAGACGCTAGGGCAAGATTATTGTCCACAAAAGATTTCACCTGTACGGAGTATATCTTCTCCTTTTCCAAAAATTTCTTGGCCAAATAAAACTCCTTAACCAAGCTAAGTTCTTGGTTCTTTTGGGTCAAATTATTTATTCTTTCCTTAATTACCTCCAAACTGTCTATGGAAACAAGTAGGTTGTGGTTGTTGTATTGGCGCTCTAGGTTAGCCGATTTTACAATACCGGCGTTATATGAGAAAACAGCCAAGGAAACGAGGAAAAAAAGAACGGTAATACTACCAAAAATATTCCTTTGGATTTTACTGCGCCTCAATTCCTTGTTTTTAAATTTAATTTGATCTAATAAACGCTCGTTAATTAATTGAGCCTTATCAATGTCTTTATGCAATTCCAGTAAATCGCTTTCTTCGATGAATGGCATTGAAGTATTAATTTAGGGGTGAATACTTAACTATAACACAAAATAGGCATGTACTAATTTTATTAAACATACTGTTGTAAAAATAACCTAATTAGTATTAAAACAGGGACATACCTGCAATATAATTTTTTAAAATCTGTCGTTTCTAACTACACGAAAAAAGCAAAGGGAGAAGTTTGTTTTGACTATTCCTGGCAAAAGGTATTTCCCTCCTTTGGGCCCTAACCAGCTTCCCACCCTTTTATACCAAACGTATCCCGTCTGTACCAATTTCTATTTTACGCTCTTTATAAAGTACTCCTATCCCTTTTTTAAAGGTTTTTTTACTCATTTGAAGTACGCGTTTAATATCTTCTGGAGCAGATTTATCATGGAGCTCAAGATAACCGCCATAGGCTTTTAACTTATTATAAATTAAATTGGCGGCCGGCTCCAAGCTTTTGTAACCTATAGGTTGCAGGGACACATCTATCTTATTGTCGGGCCTAATGAGTTTAATATACCCGTTAATTTGATCGCCAATGGATATTTTTTTAAACACTTCATTGGCATATACCAATCCTTTGTGGCTATCATTTATAATTACCTCCCATCCTAGATCGGTAGCTCTAGTGACTGTAAGCGCTACCTTTTCCTCTTCCTCTACGGTAAGGGTATCATTAGACAAGAATTTATCCAATTTATTGGAAGCTACCAGTCTATTGGTCTTTTCATCCAAATAACAATATACCACATACCATTGGCCTTCTTGCATTTTATTTCGCTGCTCACGGAAAGGAACCAACAAGTGTTTTTCCAAGCCCCAATCCATAAATGCCCCGTATTCATTTACCTCAGCTACCTGAAGCAAACGAAACTGATTTACCATTATATAGGGTTCCAAGGTAGTAGCTACAATTCGCTCCTCGTGATCGAGATAGCAGAAGACTTCTAAAAAATCACCGATCTCAAATTCTTCCGGAACATATTTGTTGGGCAACAACACATCATTTCCTTCTTCATCTCCCAAAAAAAGACCTACGGTAGTATCTCTTAATATTTCTAATTTACTATATTTTCCTAATGCTATCATGCTGCAAAAATACACTTTAAAAGAATCCCAATAAAAAAAAGCCGCTCTTTTTAAAAAGCGACTTATATTGTCTAGTTTACTTTTGTTTATTTGTTATAAACAGACTCCTTCTTAAAGTGTTTGGCAAGCATATAGTATACAACTGCTCTATACTTACTTCGCTCCGAGGAGCCGTATCGCTCCATCACAGCATTTATCCCTTCCATTAATTTGGGACCATCCTGTAAACCGAGCTTTTTAATTAGAAAGTTGTTCTTTACCGTTGCCAATTCCTTATCATCCGAGCCAGAAACTTTTGACGCATCCACGTTGTAAATGGAGGGTCCTAACCCTATGGCAACCTTGGTCAATAGATCCATATCCGGAGTCTCTCCAAATTTATCCTTTATATGCTCAGCATATTTTGCAATCAGTTCGTCTCTTTTACTCATAATCTAATTTGTTGGTTTGTAATTTATTTCTTGCTGTAAGATATAAAATCAAAATAACCCAACAAAATTTCATCGTTCAATAATCTTGGAGTTTTAATCTCCATAATTTTTGGCCTGTCGGATTCTTTATAAAAATCGTCCAACGCTAAAACCAACGATGCTTCATCCGAAACGGATATAAAATTAAATTGGTGTGTTTTGGCAATAAGGGATAGGTCTAATTGCTGCGTAGTTTCAAAAAAGGTTTCAAACTTATCGGATTTGTCCTTCCCTGGCAGAATTCGAAAGATTCCTCCCCCCTGATTATTGATCACTATTATCCTAAAATCTGATCGCACATATTTTATCCATAAGGCATTGCTATCATATAAAAAACTAAGGTCGCCAGAGACCAGGAGGGTTGGACTTTCTGTATGCAGGGCCGCCCCTATAGCCGTAGAGGTACTGCCTTCTATGCCACTGGTTCCACGATTGCAGAAAACCTTTATGGAAGGATCTAAATCGAATAACTGGGCATATCGGATGGCAGAACTATTGCCCAACTGCAAGTTGTAGTTTTTAGGAACACGCTTCATAAGGTGGTGAAAGGCCAGCATATCACTAAATGGAATTTGATGGACATACGCCTCCCTTTTGGCAACATACCAATCCTTGGCTTTAGACCAATAGTTGCGATAGGTACTTTGGGTGCTAGCCCCTGGGGATCCTAATTCTCCTAGAAACCTATTGGGAGCTGTTTTAAAATGCTGGGTTAGACTAAAAAATGTATCCGGTGCCTTTTGGACATCTATATGCCAATGCTCTTTTGGTCCGTAGTTACGGAGAAAAGCCTTGACTTTCTTGGAAACTATTAGCCCTCCAAAGGTTAGCAAAATCTCTGGTTGCAATTGCTGAAAGAGTTCTTGCCTATCCGGGGATTTTTCTATGGGTGCTATTAAACTATCTATACTTGGGAAAAACTGAGGGTGGTTTAAATTAGAGGTACATTCGGTTAAAACAATCACCGATGGGTCCGAAGCCAGTAGCTCCAAATATTTAGAATCTACCGAATTTGGGAAATTAACCCCTACCAATACTAATTTACGCTTTGCATCCTTCCACATAGCCATGCAGGCCGCTAGCTTTTCGCTGTTAAAGCTGTGATCTACCACGCTAGGAAGGTTCACTTTGGGGAGCAAAGTAGGTTCCTTGGTAAACTCATATAAGGGCTCCTCAAAGGGAACATTGATATGTACCGGACTGTTTTGGGTGCAGGCAATATTTAGGGCCTTGTCTAAGGCAGCCTCATTAAAGGCCTGTACCGCTTGCTGCGCCTCCTCTACATTGCTTCCTTCCAAACTAGCCGGATCGTATTTTTGTACCTGGTCCGTTGCATGCGACACGTCTAGTTTTAAGTTGGCACCATAGGCAATATGATTTTTATAAACATTTTCTTGCCTAATGGTCTGTCCGTCCCCAATATCTACTTTAAACGGGGGCCTATCTGCAGAAATGACCACCAAAGGAATATCGCTATAAAACGCTTCCGAAACAGCGGGATAGTAATTTAACAAGGCACTACCAGAAGTACAAAGTACTACTGCCGGCTCTTGAAGCTGTTGGGCAATTCCCAAAGCGAAGAAGGCAGCACTGCGCTCATCAACAACGCTATAGCAATTAAAAAAAGGGTCTTCCGAAAATCCAATCGTAAGCGGGGCATTTCTAGACCCTGGGGAGATGATGATGTTTTTAATACCTCTTGCCTTGCAATGGTAAACCACGGTCTGGGAGGATGGAATAATAGAGTATTTCATTGACACAAAAATACAATCTCCACTTAATTAATACCAATCCTAGTTCCCAATAAATTTAACGGCCCACTATATTGAGCATAGTGCGACTCTTATCGCAGGTTTCTTTCCATTCCTTTTCCGGATCGGAATCTAGGGTGATGCCTCCCCCCACGTAGATAGTGAGTTGCTTTCCTTCCATTTTCATACATCGTAAGTTCACATAAAGCGAGGTTCTTTTCTTTATGGTCCTATAGGCCCTATGTTCTTGATTTCTTCTTCTCTTTGGCCGATTTACTTCTTCCACTAGGTTTAACTCGCCCAAAAAACCAGTGTAAAATTCTCGGTGATACCCTTCATGCTTTAAAATAAAATCCTTGGACTTTAATTTAGGGAGGCCACATACCGCTGGGGTGGGATGCAAGGAAAGGATTATTTCGCCCAAATTGCTCTCGTTGTTCAATCTTCCTGAGATAGCAGTCTTTAAATGCCATAATTCACCTGCACGAGAACTGCTGGTCTCGGAAACAGTTAGGGCGGCTACCTTCCCTTGTAGTGAATCTTTAATAAATTGGGTCACCATCCGCTGTTCTTCCAACTCTTTGGCACCCCAATTTGGCTCCTCCTCCCCATTACTTTTCATGGTGCCTGCCAGTGACATGGTCCTGAGCATTCGGTTTTCCACTTCCAATAACATTTCTGGAGTTGCACCCAACCACATCCCTACTTTTGGGTGATACCACATATAACAGTACGCAGTAGGATATTGCGATAAAATATTCTGGAATAATTCTATCGGTTTTTGAGAGGCTTGCACTTCCACCTGCCTAGAGAACACCACCTTTTCTAACTGACCGGTTGCAATTTCATCTATACCTTTCTGGACCAAGTCCATATGGATGCCCTTGGTTGATGCATCTTCTTCTCCCCTTTGCGGCATCGCAGTTCCCGCCGTCTGTTTGGGAAACACAGGTTCAGAAAAGTAGGCGTCGTTTTTTAATAGAATGGCCTTTTCGTTTGAATTGAAAGGGGCAAAAACAAAACCGCTTTCCTCATAATCTACTACATGATGTAGTTCCGAATTATTTTGCAGGAGTAAATTGACCCTTTCCTCTTGTGGCTTTCTATAAGCCACAAAGGGCAACTCATCTACATATTGCTGGGATAATCGGTCCAATAAATTCAAAGACATATTATTCTCTCGGTAATGCTATGGTGGTTAATTTACAAATAGAGACCAGATTTTCTTCCTCATCAGTCACCTTAATATCCCAAACTTGGGTGGTACGTCCCTTATGAAGGAGTATTGCTTTAGCAAATACGGTTCCCTCCCTTACACTTTTCACATGGTTGGCCGAGATTTCCACTCCCCGAACAAAAAACTTCTCGGGATCCAGAAAAATATAAGAAGCAGCACTACCCACGCTTTCCGCCAAGGCAACGGTGGCCCCTCCGTGTAAAACCCCATCGGGCTGATGAACCATTGGAGTAACTGGCATTTTAGCTACCAGAAAATTATCTCCCAACTCTATATATTCAATTCCCAAAGTTTCCATTAGGGTACCTTTGCATATTTCGTTGCAAATCTGAAGTTTTTTCGCCCGCTGTTCTTCCATGAAGTATTTTTTTGTAAAATTAAGCATTAGAAAATCAATTAAGAGCAACCTTTAATCCCTATTTAACACTTATGCCCTTCCAAGAAAAAGAAGTCACCTATACCAGTACCAACACTTACCTTACCCTAAATACCTTGAGCGATAACACCAAAAATGTGTGGATCGTATTGCACGGAATTGGTTTTCTAAGCAGGTATTTCATAAATTACTTTAAGGGTCTCCCTGAAAATGAAAATTACATTATTGCACCCCAGGCGCCCTCCAAGTATTACCTAGGCAACAATTACAAGCACGTAGGTGCTAGCTGGCTCACCAAGGAGAAAACCACCCTGGAAACGGGGAATGTACTCCGATATTTAGATCAAGTGCTGATAAACGAACAAGTTCCCGAAGATTGTCGGCTTATTGTTCTAGGATTTTCACAAGGAGTCTCCGTAGCAACGAGGTGGGTTGCCAAAAGCAAAATACCCTGCAACGAGCTTATCCTATATGCAGGAGGTATTCCTGCAGAACTCAGCCCTGAGGATTTTGAGTTTCTAATGCCCTCCAACCCAGAGATTAAAATTGTAGTGGGAGATAGTGACCAATTTCTTAGTCCGGAGCGGATGGCTAAGGAACATTTAAGGATAGAATCCCTTTTTAAGGGAAAGGCAAAGCTTGTCCCTTTTGAAGGAGGACATGAGGTGAAAAGAACGGTTATTAACCAGCTAATCCAATAAAGGCATGCACCGAATACTAAAAGAAGTTTTTTTTAGGGTTAACTAAGACCCACAGAAGAGGCTTAGGGTTACCGTTAGTTCCTCCTGTACTAATTAGGCGGCACTGGTATTTCTTATTTGGATGGAAGGTAAGGACGTCCTAGCATTCCCTAAAAATCACAATATTTCTTTTTGCTTATGGTGATAAAATACAGCTTTTGAAAGGTCTAATACAAGGGTTTTTCAACTGTTAAAATAGGGGTATTATCCCATATGCTTACTTATTTTTTTGTACCTTAAGTCATCCCCCAAATGCAATAAAGACAGACGTTCAGTCTTTTTTTATTTCAGCCTATTCCTTGATTTTAATTAGGTTAAAGAATTCAACTTTATTTAAACCAAATAGATGAATTTAAAAAGAGCCACACCATTTTATAAGGCCTTGCGAAACAATCTTCTTTTTTCTGAAATAAGGGAGGAATCCTTACTAGATTTACTTGCCATTGCCTCGCCTCAGAAATGGCCTGCAAAGACCTGTATTTTGCACACAGACCAAGCCATACATAGATTTTACATTATACTATCTGGAATGGTGAAGGCCTATGACTACGATTCTTCCAACAATAGGGAAGTAATACTATCCATACTTAGCCAGAACGATGTGCTAAATGTATGCTCGCTAATTAGCGAAGGAAATACCCATCTATTTTATGAGACCCTGGCCCCTACCCAAGTCCTGTATATCCCAGTAAAACAAATGCGCGAATGGACCTACCACAATCCCGCAGTTTTTAAGCAGATATTGGTCTATGTTCTTAAAAAAATGGAGCATCTAGAAGATGTGGCGTCGGATATGTGCTTAAAAGACACCTCAACCAGATTGGCTAAACTTTTGCTACAATTAACCAATAAATCTACCAGTAAAATAGAATTGATCAATGGATTTACCCATGATCAACTGGCTGCCTTAATTGGAACTACAAGAGCGGTCTTAAACAGACATCTTCAGGAATTTAAGGAAGAGGGGATATTGCACATCAAAAGAAAACAGATAGAAATTATAGATCCTTCCCTCCTATCCCGTAAGATAAGCACATTCCCTATAAAGTAGCCTTCCACCAATAGTGATGCGTTAATGTTTTGATAAAGCGTAGGTCTGTGCTACCTAGGTAGCATTAAAAAATAGCCTAAAACGTTAATTTTAAGTACTATTAATCAATAAATTCATCAATCATGAAAAAATCACTTTTATTACTGGCAATGGGCTGTCTGGTCACTGTTGGGTTCTCGCAAACCAATGGAAATGACAAAGAAGAACAGGGAAAGGAAGTTAAATTGGAAGGGGTTACCATTACCCCTATGTACAACTTTACGTATCACAGTAAGGTAAGCAACGAATCTACGCCAGAGTATGTACAAAACCTACAAAAAGAAGTTGCTAATTACGACGTAACCGAAGACCCTAATTTCAATGGGGATTTTGACGATTTCAGAGTTATCTTCTCTCAAACCAATGGTAGAATAATCGCCACTTATGATAACAATGGAAAAGTAATTTCCACTTTTGAGAAATTTAAAGATGTTACCCCTCCGGCACCAGTTAGAGATAAACTTCATCAGCTGTATCCGGGATGGCTTATCCACAAGGATATTTATAGAGTAACCTATTTTGAAGATAAGGGAGCAACAAAATTCTATCAATTACAGATTAGAAGTGATAACGATAGAAAAAATATAAAAGTTGACGAAGAAGGGAATATTCTATAAGCTTTAAATTTACTAGCTACGGATTGTCTTAAAGCTAATAGGTAGAGGTCATCAATCATGCCTCCACCTATTCTCTAAACGCAAAAAGATACACTTAACAATCTAAGTGTGAAATGAGGAAAGCGTACTCAGCAAAGGATTATCCACTAGTATAGAATACCTAATTAAAATAGGTATTAGAGAGATCTCCACTATGTTTCAATCAACAAAGCGGAGATCTTTTATTTGTAGTTACTTCCTTTAAAATGCCTATTTAGGGGTAATTTATTCTGTTTTCTCCGCAGGGTAATACGTTATTCTACGGGTAACATAGGTATTGTCTGGGGTAACAATTTTTTTCACCCAATTCCCGTTTTCCCCATCGTACTGATAATGGTAGTTTTTTACGGTTTCCCTATTATTCTTAACCGTTCTTACCGACTTTACATCCCCACGGGAGTTGTACTCATAATAGATCCTTTCGGTGGGGAGATAGTCGTTATTCTTTTTATTGAAGGAAAGTTTAACCTCCGTCACCAAAGTGTCTAATGGGATATAGATTTGCTCAAGGGCCCTATACGGCTCCCCTTCCATAAACTCTTTAGTCAAAATCCTTATCCTTTGGTTTTTTTCCTTGTCCTTAATAGCTGAAGTGTGGATAGATTTTAAAACCACATCGTTTAAATAATGGGTTTCGGTAGACGCTTCTGTACCCTCTTCATAGCTTATGGTTGTTTCATCTATGCCACTTCGGTTGGTTCTTTTAATGGAAATCAGTTTCCCCTGCTCGTCATACCCATATTCGTATAAATCTAAAAATTCCTTATTATAAGAAAGGATTTTCTCCGTTATTCTCATGTTTCCAATGGTATCCACTCTAAAGACATGGGCTAAGGAAGTATTCCTAACAAATTCGCCGTCCCTATAATTTTCAACGCGCTTTTCCAGTAGTTGACCATCTCTCAAGGTATAAAGGGTAATATCATAATCTTCATCATTATACCGGGTTACCGACTTGGTAAGTAGGCCCTCTCTGTTAAATTCGTACTCCTCCTTCCCATAGTTGGTAAATACCAAACAGGATTTAACAGCTCCCTTTAAATTATAATCCTGCAACCTAAACACTTCCAATTCCTGAGCCCTAAGACTCTCAAAGGAAAGCAGTGCCAGCGTATAAAAAACTCCAGAAATAAAAATTGTCAAGTATTTTTTTACCATACTACAAAACTAGCTATATAATGTCATTAATAAAACAAAAAAGCAAACCCATAATAGCATTGAACATCCCCAAATATATGCAGTTTAGAGATTTATTAATAATCGATTTGGATCGCTTTTCGTCATGACTTCAGTAGACTGAAATCGTTCTAAATTAGAACTAGTTTTATAATTTCAACATCCATTTAATGGAATGTAGCGTATATTAGCCTAGTAACCCCCGCTACATCCTCCTGATCTTGAGGCATCTTTACCGTGTTTGTCACGGTAGGAATGACCAAAGGTGATTTAAGCTTTTTCCCAAAAATTAGGGGAGTGTGGTGTATTGTGAAAATGAACCATATGAAGAAAAATAGACTTAAATGTATATTAATAGACGATTCGGCCATCCAAAGACGCAGCATTTCCAAGCTGATAAGTAAAAATATCCGTCTCGATTTATTGGGAGAGTTTGAAAATGCCCAAGTAGCCAAGGATTATCTTGAGCAACACGAAGTAGATTTAATTTTCTTGGATATTGAAATGCCTTTGGTAAGCGGATTTGACCTCTTGGAGTCCTTGGAAGAAAAACCACAAATCATCGTAATTTCATCTAGTGCAGAGCACGCTTTAAAGGCTTTTGATTATAATGTTACGGATTATTTAAAAAAGCCATTGGACAAAAACAGGCTCAATGATGCCGTAAAAAAGGCTCTCCAAAACCATCAGCTAGAACTTACCGACAAAACCGCACCAGAATCCATTTATATCACCCACCAACTAAAGAAAACCCAACTGGTTTTAAATGAGATTCTTTGGGTAGAGGCTTATGGCGATTATATCAAGATTTTCTGTAAGGAAAAACGACTTCTTATTCTTTCAACCATGAAGTCCTTTGCCCAGCAATTACCTGCAGATAAATTTTTACGCATTCATAAATCCTATATAGTCAATCTAGAAAAAATAGAGGAGTACAATGGTTCTAGCGTAGTTATTCAAGAAAAGTCAATTCCTTTAAGCAGACATAAAAAAGAGTTATTACAGCAGGCATTATTGAATAAAGACTAAACTATTTATGATCCACTTTTAGATTCTTGGAAGAAGATATACACCTAAGATTTCCGCTAATCTAGTAGGGCAATTAAGGGAGTATTTCATAAGGGTAAGCTTTGTAGTTTGTGAAAATTAAGACGCTACAGACCGTCATACTAGTATAGGGTAGGTTATTAAGTTGGTTAGGGTCTGTTTAGTAATACTATCCTTATCGGTTAACAAGAGTCTTATGGTTATTGCCCAATAATTTTTTACCTTTACGCCGATGGGTAAATTATTTTCTTTAGCACTATCGATCTTGCTTTTTGTCCAAAGCCTTCACATGGATATGGTGAACATTGTACAACTACAAGATTTTTTCTCCCACGCCCAGTTCCATAAAGAGAAATATGGGGATAACTTGATCGATTTTGTTTCCAAGCATTATGGATCCCAAAAAGTGCAGCATCATTTGGAGCACCAAGAGGAGCATAAAGATCATGAGCGACTTCCCTTAAACCATCAACCTTGTATATATGCCGCTACGGCCTTTGTTTTATGCGAGACTTCAATTAAAATACCAAAAACACCCCCTGCCATAGATACTATGTCTGGCTTTTTTTATCAAGAATCCTACGAAGAGATAACGAATACCAATATCTTTCAGCCTCCCAAACACGCATAATTCATTTCAGGCATCCTTTTTTATATCGCGCTATACACCCATAGCTCGTAAATCTTTTATATATGAATTATGCTATCCAAAATTATTCAATTCAGTTTAAAGAATAAGTTACTTGTTCTTTTACTCACCTTATTTATTATCGGTTTTGGACTCTATTCCATTACCCAGATTCCTATTGGTGCCGTCCCAGACATTACCAATAACCAAGTACAGGTAATCACAACCTCTAAAAATTTATCCACCCAAGATATGGAACAGTTTATTACCTATCCGGTGGAGTTGGAAATGGCCAATTTACCCGGAGTGGTAGAAATACGGTCAATCTCTAGATTTGGACTTTCGGTAGTCACCATCGTTTTTGAGGAAAAAATGGGCACTTATTTGCCCCGGCAGCTAATCTCCGAAAAGCTACTATCCGCTTCCGAAAAAATCCCCGAAGGCTTTGGCACCCCGGAAATGGGCCCCATTACCACCGGTTTGGGTGAAATATATCAGTATATCTTGGATACTAAACCAGGATATAAGGACAAATACTCTCTAATGGAACTTAGAACCATTCAAGATTGGGTGGTAAAAAGACAGCTTTCTGGAATACCCGGTGTTGTGGAAGTGAATACCTGGGGTGGTCATCTAAAACAATATGAAGTGGCCATCAACACCAATAAGTTGCATGCCATGAATATTTCCATTGGCGATATTTTTACGGCCTTGGAAAAGAACAACAGCGTTTCTGGGGGTGGGTATATAGAGAAAGTTAATCAGTCTTATTTTATACGTGGCGAAGGACTTATCTCCTCTTTAGAAGACATAAGAAATATCGCAATTAAAACCACCAATTCTCTTCCAATTTATATTAAGGATGTTGCTGAAGTTGGTTTTGGTAGCGCCACACGCTTTGGAGCCATCACCGGGAACGGCGAGGGCGAAAAGGTATTGGGGCAGATTATGATGCTAAAAGATGCCGATTCCAAAAAAGTGATCGATGCAGTTCACGAACGAATTAATATAATTTCGGAATCCTTGCCAGAAGGCGTCTATATCAACGGTTTTTTGGATAGGAGCGAACTTATTGAGAAAACCACCTATACGATTTCTGAAAACCTCATCTTGGGGTGTTTAATCGTAATTTTTGTGGTGGTTATATTGTTGGGTAATCTCCGCTCTGGATTGGTAGTAGCATCCGTGATTCCCCTTTGTTTATTGTTTGCACTTTCCATGATGTACCTATTTAATGTAGATGCCAACCTTATGAGCTTAGGTGCAATAGATTTTGGGATAATCATAGACGGGGCGGTGATCATTGTGGAATACATCGCCTATCAAATGACCACAAATAGACACGAGCTGACTACTATTGCCCTAGGTAAAAGACAGGAATTAAGAAACAAGATCACCTTTCAAGGTGCTTCTAAAATGATGAATTCGGCCATATTTGGACAATTGATTATTCTTATTGTCTTTATTCCCATTCTATCGCTTAGTGGCGTAGAAGGTAAAATGTTTAAACCCATGGCACTTACTTTTAGTTTTGCTTTGCTGGGTGCCATGTTACTATGCTTTACCTATGTGCCGGTAGCTGCCTCCTTATGGATTAAGCCCTCCGACACCTCTCCTAAAAATATATCCGTAAGGTTAATGGCATTACTAAACAGGGCCTACGATCCGGTCATTAAATGGGCTTTACATCAGAAAAAGGTGGTATTGGGAATTTCTGCACTACTCCTGGCAGCTTCCATTTACCTATTCACCACCATGGGAGGCGAATTTGTCCCTACCTTGGATGAAGGCGACTTTGTAATTCAACCTGTATTAAAAACGGGAACCTCCTTAAGTAAAACTGTTGAGATTACTACAAAAATAGAACAGATACTATTGGAGAATTTTCCAGAAGTAAATCAGGTGATTACCAGAATTGGCGCCGCAGAAGTCCCAACAGACCCCATGTCTATGGAAGAAAGTGATGTCATTATTACCCTTAATCCCAAAAAAGAATGGGTTTCTGCCGAAACTAAGGATGAATTGGCCGATAAATTTAAGGAAGCATTATCCGTAATCCCCGGGATGGAAGTAGAATTTACCCAGCCTATCGAAATGCGATTTAACGAATTAATCACCGGTGTACGTGCCGATATCGCCATAAAGATATTTGGGGAGGATTTAAGCATTCTACAAAGCAAGGGGAATGAAATAAAAAACCTGATTCAAAATGTAGAGGGTGCCGCGGATATCATCGTTGAAAAAGTGGAGGGACTACCACAAATGAACGTGAAATTTGATCGGCCCAAAATCGCCAGATATGGTCTTAATATTGCAGACCTCAACCAGATCATATCTATGGGATTCGCTGGGACAAGTCTAGGAAGTGTTTTTGAGGGTGAAAAGCGATTCGATCTAACACTCAGATTGGATAAAACAAGCAGAAAGGACATCTCTAATCTTAAAAATCTTTACGTAGATACCCCCACCGGCCAAAAAATTCCCTTGAGTGAACTTGCCACTATTACGTATACCCAAGGAGCAGCTCAAATATCTAGGGACGATACCAAACGAAGGATTGTAGTGGGTGTAAATGTACGGAACCGGGATCTGCAATCTGTAGTAGACGATGTGCAAGACCTTATAGATGCCAATATAAAGTTGCCCGTAGGGTATACCATAGATTATGGAGGGCAATTTGAAAATCTACAGAGTGCCAAAAACCGATTATTAATAGCGGTTCCAGTGGCCTTATTCCTCATTTTTATATTGCTCTATTTTGCTTTTAAATCGGTAAAAGACGCACTGTTAATCTATTCGGCAATTCCATTATCGGCCGTTGGAGGTATTTTTCTTCTATGGATTAGGGATATGCCTTTTAGCATCTCTGCAGGGGTTGGCTTTATAGCACTTTTTGGAATCGCCGTGTTAAACGGAATTGTACTAATAGAACATTTCAAGGAATTAAAACAGCAAGGTATGGAATATTCGGACCAACTTATTATACAAGGATCTAAGGATAGGTTGCGGGCAGTATTGCTTACTGCCTCTGCAGCAGCATTGGGATTCTTACCAATGGCCATCTCCACAAATGTTGGAGCAGAAGTACAACGACCCTTGGCCACGGTAGTCATTGGCGGACTAATTAGTGCTACCCTATTAACGCTTGTAGTTCTTCCTATCTTATACTCCCTATTTCACAGAAAGGATAAGCATGACGCAAATAATAGAAAAACCAACATTAAACTTCCTAGCACCCTATTGCTACTATTGATTAGCACTGGATTTATACACGCACAGGAACAGGGATTAAGCTATGAGGATATACACGCACTAGCGCTTAAGAATAATGCCAGTCTTAAAGCAGCAGATCTAAGGACACAAGAGTCTAAGGCCTTGATAGGTAGCGCCTTTAATTTTGACAAAACAGAAGTGTACTACCACTACGATCAAAATAATATGGCTTTTAATAACAAGCCCTTAAAAGTATTCGGCATTCAACAAAATTTCATGTTTCCCACGGTGTACTTTGCCGAAAAAGGCGTAAACAAGGCCCATTATAGAATAGAAAATAGTGCGTATGATATAAAACGGCTTCTTTTGCAACAAGAGGTAGCCGCTGCCTACCACGAGCTCCAATACGCCAGACAAAAAGAAAAAGTCTATAGTGAGCTAAACGCTATTTATGAACGGTTTTCACATGCCGCCCAACGTAAATTTGAACTTGGCGAGAGCAACTACCTGGAAAAAATAACCGCTCAGGCCAAACAAAAAGAACTACAGGCCCTATTTAAAAAAGCTGTTGAAGATTCTAAAATAGCCCTGTACGAACTGTCTAATATGGTGCAAGCAGACACCCTGTTTTCTGTAAGGAGCACGCCTATGGAGAAATTAAAATTACAGCCTTCCCCAATAGAAGATAATGCAGGAATACGGTTTTTTGAAAATAGAAATAAACTATTTCGTGCCAAGCGCAATCTAGAACAACAGCATTTGTTACCCGATTTAAGTATTAACTATTTTCAGGGTACCAATGCCACCTTGGGGGAAAACCTCTATGGCTTTCAGGTAGGGGTAAAAATCCCTTTGTTCTTTAATGGTAATGCCTCCAAAATTAAGGCGTCTAAAATAGCCAAAGAGGTGGCAAGCACAGAAATGGAAGATTACACCATACGTCTCAGGGCGAAATATGAAACCCTAATGGGCCAATTAAACAAATACAGCGAAGTACTTTCCTATTATGAGACCGAAGGGCAAGGACTTGCAGATGAAATTATTAAAACAGCGACCTTGAGTTATCAAAGTGGGGAAATAGATTTTTTTCAATACATCCAAAGTATGGAAAATGGGTATCAGATTAATCTCAGTTACCTAGAGAACCTCAATGCCTACAATCAGACCATCATCGCCATTAATTACCTAAACCTATAAAAAAACTACTATGTTAAGTGTACCATATAAACTTATTGCCACTTCCCTGCTGCTTATCCTTACGGCATGTGGAAACAAGAACAACAAAAATAATCTCCCTACCCCTGAAGAAGCTGAGGCCCAGGCCGAGACCTCCATTAGGGTAACCAAAGCACAGTTTGAAGGAGAGAATATGCTATTGGGAAGTTTGGTTGAAAAAGAATTTCCGAAGCTGGTAGAAGTTAGGGGAAGCATAGACGTGCCGCCTCAAAACATGGCTATTATAAGCGCTTTTATAGGGGGTTATATAAAAGAAACTCCCTTATTGGTTGGCGATAAAGTAAAAAAAGGAGAACCCTTGCTGAGCTTGGAAAATCCGATGTTTATTGAATTACAGCAAGAATACATGGAATCTGTAGAGCAGCTTGTCTACCTTAAATCGGAATTTGAGAGGCAACAATCCCTCTTAAAGGAAAAGATCACCTCCCAAAAGAATTTTTTAAGGGCAGAAAGCGAGTACAAGCGAAATTTAGCATTATACAAGGGCCTGCGGAAAAAGCTGCAAATGCTGAACATTTCACCCGATAAGGTAGAAAATGGAAATATAGTCTCCCAAGTAACCATCTTTGCCCCTATAGCAGGGAACATAACCGAGGTGAATGTTAGTCCAGGACAATATGTTGCGCCTTCCGATGAAATTATGGAGATAATAAATACCGATCATATTCATTTAGAATTATCGGTATTTGAAAAGGACATCATGGAAATTAAAAAGGGGCAAAACATACAATTTAAGATTCCCGAAGCCTCTAATCAAATATACAACGCAGAGGTATACCTGGTAGGTACTTCCATTGATATGGAAAATAGGACGGTTAGGGTCCATGGACATCTACCCGAAGGAGAAAGCCACTCTTTTGCTGTTGGTATGTTTGTAGAGGCAGGTATCATAACAAACAGTAAGCAACTTAAAGGAATATTGAACGATGGTATTATATCCGTTGCTAACGATCATTATGTTTTGGTCTTGGTGGCCGAAGACCAGGAAGGCTATACTTTTGAGGCCAAAGAGGTTGCCATAGGTGATAGTTATAATGGGTTTACTGCCATAACCAATTGGGGCGATGTAAAGGATAGTGATAGGCTACTTGTGAAGGGCGGCTTTAATTTAATCGGGGAAATTGGGGAATGACCATTAATTCCGCCTAAACTGATTAGACAACATATAAACCCATATAGAAAATAATTTCATAACGGATAAAAATGACAAGGGTGGTTTACCTTTTCCCTTAAAGCTGTTCTGCTTACCGCCCTTAAGCCTTAAAACTTCCGATCTGGGGAGAAACCACTAATATCCATACCTGTCTTTTTATCCGAGATGATTTCCGATACCAATTTTCCGGTGGCCGGCCCTAGGCTCCACCCCATCATGGCATGCCCGGTGGCAAAGGTTAGATTATCTATATGTTTAGATCTCCCAATATAGGGCAGTCCGTCCGGGGATATAGGCCGTAGCCCACTCTCGGCAGCTTCCTTTTCTTCTTGATTGATCTTAATATCGGGGTAATACCTAGAAGTGGCATCGGCGATGGCTGCTACCCGCTCTTTTCTAATCACTGAGTTGATCCCAGAAAACTCCATAGTTCCCGCAAACCTAGTGTAATTGGTCATAGGGGTAACCGCCACCTTAGACTCCATAAGAATAGCCGGGATGGTAATTCCGGTAGGTCTGTGCACATTGATCCTATACCCTTTCCCTGCCTGTAAGGGCAGTTTAATATTTAATTTTTTAGAAAGATTTTCACTCCATGTTCCAGAGGCCAGCACCACCTCATCTACCGCATAGGTATCCTTATCGGTAATTACCTGGTCTATTTTTCCGTTGGCAAACTGGAAATTTATCACCTCCTCATGGGGTTTTATTTGCACGCCCACCTCCTTTAAGTGAGCAATCATTTTCTCCATAAATTCCGTAGGCGTGGTATGTCCGTCACATTCGTAGTGTATAGCCCCCTTTACATCCATGGTTACATTAGGTTGCAGCGCATCTAACCCTTGCTTATCCAAAAACTGTACTTCCAATCCTAGGGAAGCGGCTTTATTGGCCACTTGCATTTCATGATCGCCTTCCTTGTCTGTTTTATAAAGCATTAAAAGGCCTTTTCTCTCCAACTGGAAATCCCCTAAATCGCCCGAATTTTTTATATCCGTAAAAAGCTCCCTACTCATTATGTTGATTTCTTTGATCCAGGGACCGGCCACTTCCACTTTTTCCTTGGTAGAAGAACGATGAAAATACCAAGACCACTTAATAAAGTCTTTATCCCAACGCGGCTTCATATAAAAGGGACTGGTAGGATTAAACATCCATTTAATCCCTTTAGAGATCATCCCTGGGGAAGCCAAGGGAATGATATGACTGGGGGTGATATAACCTGCATTTACATGGGATGCTCCAGATTTCATGTCCGACTTATCCAAAACGGTAACCTGATGCCCCTCTTTTTGCAGAAAATACGCTGAACAGAGTCCGGCAATACCTCCACCAACGATCAATACATTTTTTTCCATATTACAAAACTTGAAATCCATGGGCATAAGGATCCTCATCATCAATTATGATGGAATTATATCCATATACTTTTGCCCACCCTTTAATACTAGGGGTAATTGCTTTTATTCCGTTTATAGAGGTTTCTTCCTCTATAATCCCCGTAAATTGAGACCCAATATAACTCTCATGGACAAAAGGTTCGCCCAACTTTAATTTTCCTTTGGCATGCCATTGCGCCATCCTTGCCGATGTACCAGTACCACAGGGAGATCTATCAATTGCCTTATCGCCATAAAACACCGCGTTCCTAGCAGTAGCCGAGGCACTTAAGGTTTTACCTGTCCATTGAATATGGCTTAGTCCCCTTATGGTATCGTTTTCTGGATGAACAAATTTATCTGGGTATTTTAGATTGATTTTTTTCCGTATTTCTTGACTATAGCCAATTAATTGGGCTGCTGAATACTCCTGAATACCTTGAAAGTTTTTTTGGGGATCTACAATTGCATAAAAGTTGCCCCCATAGGCTACATCAAAAACCAATTCTCCCAATCCCGAGCAATCTATAGTAAGTTCGGAAGCAGCTAGATAGGATTTTACATTGGTCAACTGTACCCAATCTACCTTTGTTCCTGTTTGTTGGTACCTGATCTTTACCAATCCTGCCGGAGTTTCCAATTTGATGGTTCCTGGCGTTTTGGGCGATAATAAGCCTTCCTCTATCCCTATAGTAATAGAACCAATAGTACCATGGCCACACATGGGCAGGCATCCACTAGTCTCCAAAAAAAGGATGCCACAATCGTTCTCGGGATCTTGTGGGGGATAAAATATACTCCCGCTCATCATGTCGTGCCCCCTGGGCTCAAACATAAGTCCTTTCCTTATCCAATCGTATTCCCGTAAAAAATGTTGCCGTTTTTCACTCATGGAATTCCCATGAAGCTGCGGACCGCCACCTGCCACAACCCTAACTGGGTTTCCACAGGTATGCGCATCAACACAAAAGAATGTTTTTCGTGCCATTAAACCTTAGATATTACGATCCGTATTTTCTCCATTTACCAGCCTCATAATCCCTAACACATTGTTATTTTGCAATGCCTGGGGCAATAGATCCTCTGGCCAGCTTTGGAAAGATACCGGTCTCACCCATCGTTTTATGGCCGAGGTCCCTACCGAAGTAAATCGGCTATCCGTGGAAGCGGGAAAGGGTCCACCGTGCATCATAGACGGGCAGACCTCTACCCCTGTTGGGACTCCATTGAATATAATACGCCCTACCCGCTGCATCAAAGCATTGGGCAGCTCTGGGAAATTTTTTAATTCTTCTTCCGTACCCAAGATGGTTCCAGTAAGTTGCCCTTCTAACGCACCAATAACTTGGAGCAATTCCTCTTGGTCCGTACAGCTTACCACTATAGAGAATGGACCAAAGACCTCCCGGTGAAGGATAGGATTTTCTAGAAATGTGCTTGCTTCTACGGTAACTACACTTTGGGCCGCATAATTAGGGGGAGTATCCCCTTTAAAATCGGCAATTTGCTTCGTATTGGCCTGGGAAGATAATTCCTGTTTCCCTTCTAGGTAGCCTTCATAAATATTGGGATGAAGCATACACGCGGGCTCAATTTTTTCTATTTCCTTGGATAGCTTGTTTACAAAATTGGAAAATTCCGTTCCTTTCATCCCCAGTATCAACCCAGGGTTGGTACAAAATTGTCCTGCTCCCAAAGTAATGGAGTTTGCGTATTGGGCAGACCAATAAGCTCCCTTTTCTTCCAAGGCTTTCGGCAAGGCCACTACGGGGTTGATACTACCCATCTCGGCAAAAACAGGAATGGGTTCCTTTCGCTGATTAGCTAGGCGATATAGTGCCATGCCCCCATTGATACTTCCTGTAAAGCCAACACCTTTAATTTTAGGGTGCATGGTTAATAGTTGGCCCACGGTAACATCACTACTATTTAGATTGGAAAAAACACCATCTGGCATATTCGTGGCCTTTGCGGCCTTAATGATGGCAGATGCCACCAGTTCTCCGGTACCAGCATGCATAGGGTGACTCTTAACAATTACCGGGCAACCTGCTGCTAAGGCACTGGCGGTATCTCCACCTGCCGTGGAAAATGCCAATGGAAAGTTACTAGATCCAAAGACCGCAATTGGCCCTATGGGCATCAACATGCTACGCAGATCTACCTTGGGAAGCGGTTCCCTTTTTGGCAAGGCCGTATCGATGGTTGCCTCTACCCAGGAACCTTCCATTAACAAGGTGGCAAACGCCCTTAATTGGCCCATGGTTCTACCGCGCTCCCCCCTAGCCCTGCCTTCCGGCAATCCAGACTCTTGCGTATACACGGTAATCAATTCCTCTCCCAAGGCCTCTATTTCATCGGCAATGGTATTTAAAAAACTGGCCCGTTGGCTGTGTGAAAGTTTACTATAAGAATTGAAGGCCTTAGATGCTTTTTCAACTGCAGCCTCAATTTCTTCATGGTTGGCTTCATAAAAAGTCCATTCCGTGGGAATATTGAGTTTAGGGTTAAACGTGTGATAGGTTTTATCACCTTTCCCTGACTGCGCTTCCCCTATATAGTTCTTTCCTGTAATCATTTTTTAATTGCTGTTTAATTAACCAACTGCTACCAAGTAGATTTTCTAGCACTAATGTAACATTTTAACCTAGCTTATAAAAGGCAGTGTTAAATTATGATACTAGAAGTCTATGACCCCAAAAGAGTATTCTTATAATTGTGGAAGTGTAGGCCTATTTTTAACCCCATCCTCGATAATTTTCAATACCCGTTTCCTCTCGTCCCCGGATAGTGGCAGTCTGGGGGCACGGACTATTTCCGTTCCCAATCCCGTAGCCACCTCTGCCAATTTAATATTTTGAACAAGTTGTGGGGTAATATCCAACTCCAACAAGGGCAAAAACCATCGGTAAATGGCAAGGGCTTCCTCAATTCTTCCGGCTTTTGCTAATTTATAAATAGCTACTGTCTCTGCGGGAAAAGCACACACCAAACCGGCAACCCAACCATCGGCCCCCATAAGTATACTCTCTAAACCTAAGGTGTCTACTCCAGTAAGCACCTTTAATCGGTCTCCAAAACGATTTTTTATTCGGGTTATATTTGAAATATCGCGCGTAGATTCTTTAACGGCTTGAATATTGGGGATAGTCAGTAATTCTTCAAACATATCCAAAGTAACCTCAATACCATAATCCACGGGATTATTATATACCATAATGGGCAGGTCCGTACTTTTGGCAATCGCCTTATAATAGGTAACGGTTTCCAAATCGTTTGCTTTATAGCGCATGGGTGGGAGCACCATTAATCCACTAGCCCCATATTTCTCTGCTTTATGTGCAGCTTCAATGGCGCCTTTGGTTGTTTGTTCTGCAATATTGATTATAACCGGCACCTTACCGCTTACCATCCTTACAGTTTCCAGAACCAATGTTTTCTTTTCCTCATCCAAAAGGGTACTGGCTTCGCCAAGGGTACCTCCCAGAATTATTCCGTTAACGCCCGCTTTTAGCTGCGCCTGGATATTTAGCTCGAACATTTTTAAATCCAAGCTGTCCTCCTCTGTAAACTTGGTAGTCACTGCGGGCATTACCCCTTCCCATTTTATTTCCATAAGTTAAAGTTTAATTGGTCCTTAAATGTAATTCATTCAATATCAACAACACAAGAGTTTTTTAGAGAAATAGAAGGGGAGATAACCCAATACTAATCGCAGTAGCCCCTGCACGGTATGTAACAGGATCCCTCTGATACCCATTTAGTATTTTAGGGTACCTAGTTACCCCCCTTTTACCGTAAACGATCTATAAGGCATAATCCTTTCCAGTTTTCTAATAATACTACATAAGTATCCCTTTTATTTTACCTATTTTTGACAAATTCAGAATCTATTAATATTAATATCACACAATGAAAAGAATTTTGTTTGTTGCGCTAGGACTCACCATGGCGTGCAATTCATCGCAAAAGACCGTTTCCAAGCAAGCGGTAGAACCGTTGGAAAACGTGGACCCCTTTAGCTATGCGGAGACCATTACGGAATCGGAATTAAAAGAGCATCTCTACATTTATGCTTCAGACGAGTTTGAAGGAAGAGATACCGGAACACCTGGACAAAAGAAAGCGGTAGAATATATAAAGGCTGAATATGTTAAAATGGGAATTCCTGCAGCCAAGGAAGATGGAAACTATTATCAAGACGTGCCCTTAACCATTAACAAGTTACCTACAGGAGGTATTTCTATTAATGGAAAGGAATATGCGAATGGAGAAGGTATCCTTAGCTTTACACAAGCAATGGGTAATTATGACCAGATTGTATATGTAGACCATGGAATAGAGGATGAAAACTACTCGGATTATACTGGATTGGACGTTGCAGGTAAAATTGTTTTGATGAAGGCAGGGGAACCTGTTGATGCACAAGGCAACTACCTTGTTTCCGGGACTACCGAGAAATCTGTATGGAGCAATATGTCCGAGTCCATTGGTAAGCGAATGGAGTTGGCACAAGACAAAGGTGCCTTGGGTGTAATTTACTTTGACACGGACAACTACGGCCGCTTTAAGAATAGGTATAACCATATGAAAGCTAATGATAGCGGCCGTATGGGTCTTAAGGCAGACAACAATGAGAATTTCTTTTACTTATTGGTAGACAGCTCTATAGCTAATGCCTTATTGCCAAATATTCTAGAGGAAAATTCCTCCAAGACCATTGCCACCCAATTGGTTTTAAATATTGAGAGCAGCAATGAGGATGTACAATCTGAAAATGTGGTAGCAATCATCGAAGGATCGGAGAAGCCGAACGAATACATTGTTATCTCTTCCCACTTAGACCACGTAGGTGTTAACAAGGAAGGGGAAATTTTTAACGGGGCAGACGATGATGGTTCTGGAACGGTTGGTATGATAGAAATAGCACAGGCTTTTAAAGCGGCTGCAGATGCTGGCCACGGTCCTAAGAGATCCATTGTATTTTTACACGTTACCGCAGAAGAAAAAGGATTGTTGGGATCTAGATATTATACAGACCACGACCCAATATTTCCATTGTCTGAAACCGTAGCAAACTTAAATATTGATATGATAGGTAGAATAGACCCTAAAAGAACAGGGGATAGAAATTACATCTATCTAATTGGAGCCGATAAGTTAAGTACTGAACTTCATGATATTTCCGAGGCGGTAAACCAAAAGTATATGAATATTGAGCTAGATTACACCTATAATGATGACAACGATCCCAATCGTTTCTACTATAGAAGTGACCACTACAATTTTGCTAAGCACAATATTCCAATTATATTTTATTTCAACGGAACCCATGACGACTATCACAGACCAGGGGATACTCCAGACAAAATTAACTACGATCTATTGGAAAACAGAACCAGGTTGGTATTCCTTACCGCTTGGGAGTTAGCCAATAGGGATGCTAGAATTGTGGTAGACAAGGCAGCTAAATAAAGGATAGTTTTTTAAGTTGATTTTTCAAGAAATATCAACTACCAACGGGGAACAAAAAATATTTTTTGTTCCCCGTTTTTAATTAGACACCGATGTTCATCAACTAGTGATAGGCACAACCATTACTTCCTAAGGTACAGGATTGGCGGTATTTCCAGAGCGAACTAATTCAACTTTTGCTCCCCTACAGCCCCAATTACCACGTTGAACATCGTAATTCTCGCCAACTTAATTTCAAGATTTTATAAGATAGTCTTAATTTAGCTTGATTGTATTTGAGAGCGATTACCTCTTGCTAATAAAAAATAAGTAGTATATAAAACACGAAAATGAAGAAAACGTTATTCGATAAGGTTTGGGATTCCCATGTTGTACACACCATTGAAAATGGTCCGGATGTACTTTTTATAGATCGCCACATGATTCATGAAGTTACTAGTCCAGTAGCTTTTCGTGGCCTAAAAAGCAGGAACATCCCAGTGATGTATCCCGAAAAAACCTTTGCTACCGCAGACCACAACACCCCAACCATCAATCAACATTTACCTGTACAAGATCCTCTTTCTGCCAATCAGTTGAAGGCTTTGGAGGAAAACTCGGCAGAACACAATATCTCCTATTGGGGATTGGGACACGAAAAGAACGGAATTGTTCACGTAGTAGGTCCCGAATATGGAATTACCCAGCCTGGAGCCACTATAGTTTGTGGGGACTCGCACACTTCTACCCACGGAGCCTTTGGTGCCATTGCCTTTGGGATAGGCACTTCTGAAGTAGAGATGGTATTGGCCACTCAATGTATTATGCAACAAAAGCCAAAATCCATGAGAATTAATGTACATGGATCGCTAAACTTTGGGGTTACCCCAAAAGATGTTGCACTCTATATAATTTCTAAACTTACTACTTCTGGTGCTACTGGATATTTTGTTGAATATGCAGGTGAGGTGTTCCGCAATATGAGTATGGAAGGTAGGATGACCGTTTGTAACCTAAGTATAGAAATGGGTGCCCGTGGTGGAATGATTGCCCCGGATGAGAAAACCTTTGAATATATTAAAGGAAGAGAATTTACCCCTGTTGGAGCTGCTTGGGATAAAGCAATGGCCTACTGGAGTACCTTAGAATCTGATGAAGGAGCCCAATTTGATCAAGAAATAACCTTTGATGCCTCGGACATAGAACCCATGATCACCTTTGGTACCAACCCTGGAATGGGAATGGCAATATCTAAGGACATCCCAATGGCCGAAGATGTTGAGGGCGCTGTAGACACCTTCAGAAAATCCTTGGATTATATGGACTTCAAGGAAGGGGAAAATATGATTGGAAAACCAATCGATTTTGTTTTCCTAGGAAGTTGTACCAACGGGCGTATTGAAGACTTTCGGGCTTTCGCCTCTATTGTAAAAGGAAAGAAAAAAGCAGATAACGTTACGGCATGGTTAGTACCAGGCTCACATAAGGTGGTTAATGCCATAAAAGAGGAAGGCATCCTTGAAGTATTGCAAGAAGCTGGATTTGCTTTGCGCGAACCAGGTTGTTCTGCTTGTTTGGCCATGAACGATGATAAGATACCTGCAGGAAAATACGCGGTAAGTACCTCTAACAGAAACTTTGAAGGTAGACAAGGTCCTGGGGCTAGAACCCTATTGGCTAGTCCGTTAGTGGCAGCAGCAGCGGCAATTACCGGAAAAGTTACCGATCCAAGGGTGTTGATGGAAGAATTGGCCCACTAAATCCTAAGAACAAGAAATAAAATACAATTCGCACTAAGCGCATAGCGCTAAGCAAAAAAAGTAATAATAATGGCATACGATAAATTTGACGTTTTAAAATCAACCGGAGTTCCACTTCCTATAGAAAATGTGGATACGGACCAGATCATTCCAGCACGTTTTCTTAAGGCCACCGAAAGGAAAGGTTTTGGAGATAATCTATTTCGCGATTGGAGATACCATCCAGACAATACTCCTAAAAAGGATTTTGTTTTAAACAACCCCATCTATGGTGGTAAAATATTGGTTGGAGGAAAGAATTTTGGTTCTGGATCTTCCCGTGAGCATGCGGCATGGGCGGTTTACGACTATGGATTTAGATGTGTAGTCTCTAGCTTCTTTGCAGATATTTTTAGAAACAACTGTCTTAACATCGGAGTGCTTCCAGTACAGGTTAGTCCAGAATTCCTTCATAAGATTTTCACGGCGATTGAGGCAGATCCCAAGACAGAGATTGTGGTAAGTCTACCAGAGCAAACCATTACCTTAACCGCTACCGGTGAAAAGGAAAGCTTTGACATCAACGACTATAAAAAGCAGAACATGCTAAATGGTTTTGACGATATCGACTATCTATTAAATATCAAGGAAGATATTCGTGAGTTTGCAGAAAAAGCTCCCTTATAATATTTTTTACTAAAAAGTTGATTTTACAATTACCCACTTTACTACACCCATTATCTGCACTCCCACGTATGAGAGTTGCAGATAAGGGTTATGTGGCTAAATGGGTAATAGGCATACCTACACTAGTTCCGCTTAAATGAAAAAAAGAAAAATTGAAATAATGGATACCACCCTACGTGATGGCGAGCAAACGTCGGGGGTATCCTTTTCAGCATCCGAGAAGCTTACCTTGGCAAAACTCTTGCTAGAAGAGCTGAAAGTAGATAGGATTGAAGTAGCGTCGGCCAGAGTTTCCGATGGGGAGCTTTCTGCCGTACAACAGATTACGGAATGGGCAGCGGAGGTTGGACATTTAGATCGCATAGAGGTGCTAACCTTTGTAGATAAAGGCGTTTCTTTGGAATGGATGAAAAAAGCCGGTGCAAAAGTTCAAAATCTATTGACCAAAGGGTCTATGAACCACCTGACCCATCAACTGAAGAAAACCCCGGAACAACACTTCAAAGAAATTGAAGCTACCCTAGCTGCTGCGCAGCAGGAAGGCATCAACAGCAATGTTTATTTGGAGGACTGGAGCAATGGGATGAAAGACTCCAAAGCCTACGTCTTTGAGTTTTTGGATTTTCTATCCACTCAGCCCGTAAAAAGAATATTGCTTCCAGACACCTTGGGGGTTCTTACCCATCATGAGACCAAGGAGTTTATCTCGGAAATTGTAGCGGCTTATCCGGATTTGCATTTCGATTTTCACGGACATAACGATTACGACCTAAGTGTTTCCAATGTTATGGAGGCTGTAAAGGCCGGTTGTCATGGGCTTCACCTTACCGTAAATGGTATGGGAGAACGAGCTGGAAATGCTCCTATGGCCAGTGTAATTGCCGTAATCAACGATTTCTTGCCAGAGGTATCCGTTGGCGTAAACGAAACATCCTTACACAAAGTAAGTAAGGTGGTATCTGCGTTTACCGGATTTGGTATCCCGGCCAATAAACCAATTGTAGGTGACAACGTATTTACTCAAACTGCCGGCATCCATGCCGACGGGGATAGTAAAAAGAATTTATATTTTAATGACCTAATGCCAGAACGCTTCGGGAGAAAGCGAAAGTATGCCTTGGGAAAAACCTCTGGTAAAGCCAATATCCAAAAGAATTTACAGGAATTGGGACTAACCCTAAACGATGAGGAACTCCAAAAGGTTACGGCAAGGATCATTGAATTGGGAGATAGAAAAGAAAAGGTCACCAAGGACGACCTTCCCTTTATCATTTCCGATGTACTGGATAGCAACGCCTATCAACAAAAGGTTTTTATAAAGTCGTACGTACTTACCCATTCCAAGGGCCTAATGCCCTCCACTTCCCTCGCCATCGAGATTAATGGCGAGTTAATTGAGGCCCATGCCCAAGGAGACGGACAGTATGATGCTTTTATGAATGCCCTTAAAAAGGTATATGCCAGCAAAAAACTAAAATTACCCAACTTGGTAGATTACGCGGTACGGATTCCCCCAGGGAGTAGTTCGGATGCACTGTGTGAAACTATCATTACTTGGGATAGGGATGGAAAGGAATTCACTTCCAGAGGGTTGGATTCTGACCAGACCGTATCGGCGATTAAAGCCACCGAAAAAATGTTGAATATAATTTAGGGCCTAGGAAATTAGTTTTCGGCCTTAATAAAATCATAAACCAAAACACATAAAATGAAATTAAACATTGCCCTTTTAGCAGGAGATGGAATAGGACCTGAGGTTATAGATCAGGCGGTAAAAGTATCCAATGCGATCGCAAAAAAATACAATCACGAAATCACATGGACTCCTGCCCTAACTGGTGCAGCGGCAATAGATGCCGTAGGAGAGCCCTACCCGGATGAGACACATGCCATTTGTGAAGCTGCCGATGCCGTGTTATTTGGAGCTATTGGAGACCCCAAGTACGACAACGACCCGTCTGCTAAGGTAAGACCAGAGCAAGGATTGCTTAAAATGAGACAAAAGCTAGGCTTATTTGCCAATGTAAGACCCACCTTTACCTTTCCTTCCCTTATTGATAAATCTCCTCTAAAGCGAGAGCGAATAGAAGGGACAGACCTTATTATTTTAAGAGAACTTACAGGAGGTATTTATTTTGGAAAAAGAGGTAGGGAAGATAATGACAATACTGCCTATGACACTTGTACCTATTCTCGTGAGGAAGTACAGCGTTTGGCCAAAAAGGGATTTGAATTAGCTATGACCCGCTCCAAAAAATTATGTTGTGTAGACAAAGCCAATGTTTTGGAAACTTCCAGACTATGGCGCGAAACCGTACAAGCCATGGAAAAGGACTATCCAGAAGTAACCGTTACCTACGAATTTGTGGATGC
>NZ_VVIN01000278.1:0-338 GCF_008711145.1 Arenibacter lacus | reverse complement strand
TACAGTTACGTCGTCGATCTGGACTTGGAAAAGTTCTTCGATACCGTAAACCACAGCCAGTTAATCGAAATACTCTCACGCAGTATACACGATGGTAGGGTAATCTCTTTAATACATAAATACCTGAACGCAGGTATCCAAATTGGTAGAAACTACGAATCCAGTCACCTCGGCGTACCGCAAGGCGGACCATTGAGTCCACTATTGAGTAACATTATGCTGAACGAACTGGACAAGGAGCTAGAGAAAAGAGGTCATCCGTTCGTTCGCTACGCCGACGATGCGATGGTTTTCTGTAAAAGCCAACGAGGAGCAGAACGGGTAATGGGTAACCTTGT
>NZ_VVIN01000277.1:0-338 GCF_008711145.1 Arenibacter lacus | reverse complement strand
GTTTCATCAGTTGAATAACAAACCCTCCCATAACGTGGAGGGTATTTTTTTACACCTAGTTTAAAACTCCAATAGCAGTAGCCCCTATAGCTACCTCTTAAAGATATAATTAGGTGGTGTCTTATTTTAAGTGGCGCCTCTACCCACCACAGTTAGGATTCCTGGCTGTAAATCTTTGCACATTAGTGTAGCAGTAAGCTGTAGTATTCCATTCTCCATGGATCCTCAATAGCAACAGAAGGGTATATCAAATTTAGCCACTTGCCAAAAGAATAAAGGCCAGTACTATTAGAATCACGGCAACCACTGCAATCATAGCCCAAGGAAACCGTGTTCTG
>NZ_VVIN01000276.1:0-354 GCF_008711145.1 Arenibacter lacus | reverse complement strand
CTTCCCTTACAGGATACATCCTGGGATAAAGTACCGGCTACCCCTATCTTTTGTACCGGATTCAGGGTAAAGTTCTCTTCATAAGAACAGCCCTTGGCATCGGTAACCCTAAAAGTATAGGTGTCCGGAGCAAGGTTGGTAAATATATTGTTGTTGCCGTTGTTCAAAGCAGACGGGGAAATCAGCTCATAGGTAATGGCCCCACTTCCTCCAGTAACCGTAAGGGTCACATTGGAGGTCTCTGCCGGACAGTTGGCCGCAGTGGCAGAAAAAGCAATATCCGTAGGGGGTGTCAGCGGATCAACCGTAATGGTTTCGGTGGCGGTACATCCGTTGGAATCCATCACCGTTAGG
>NZ_VVIN01000275.1:0-363 GCF_008711145.1 Arenibacter lacus | reverse complement strand
TCTCATTAAACACATTAGGACGGTACTTAAGATATCCAAGGAAGAGCTTCCTATTATTCTTTTGCACAGTTCCGGGGAAGATCAAAAGGTAAGGCAGGAATGTGCCGAATATCAGGTGCAGTTCAATGTGGTAAAGCCTATACAAATAAACGCGCTTTTTAAACTTATTTCTCAAATCCAATGTCCAGATTCAAAAAAATCAATAGCCACAGAACCTAATGAGCAAAATATCTCCGACTACAATTTTAGGATTATGGTAGCCGAAGATAATGTGATTAATAAGCATCTAACCCGTACAATTCTAAAAAAACTACTTCCCAAAATAGAGTTGATAGAAGTGGATAATGGTGAAGAGGCAGTAGA
>NZ_VVIN01000274.1:0-363 GCF_008711145.1 Arenibacter lacus | reverse complement strand
CCTACTGCCTCTTCACCATTATCCACTTCTATCAACTCTATTTTGGGAAGTAGTTTTTTTAGAATTGTACGGGTTAGATGCTTGTTAATCACATTATCTTCGGCTACCATAATCCTAAAATTGTAGTCGGAGATATTTTGCTCATTAGGTTCTGTGGCTATTGATTTTTCTGAATCTGGACATTGGATTTGAGAAATAAGTTTAAAAAGCGCGTTTATTTGTATAGGCTTTACCACATTGAACTGCACCTGATATTCCGCACATTCCTGCCTTACCTTTTGATCTTCCCCGGAACTGTGCAAAAGAATAATAGGAAGCTCTTCCTTGGATATCTTAAGTACCGTCCTAATGTGTTTAATGAGG
>NZ_VVIN01000273.1:0-364 GCF_008711145.1 Arenibacter lacus | reverse complement strand
TGCTACAAAACGAGCTCTAAAAACCGTGCTCATAGCCTTGACCGGGAACAGGTATTTTCCTTTGTTTTTTGCATATTTCCATTTACCGCTCTGGGCAATACCACCACCGGGAACTATGCAGTGCAAGTGTGGATGCAACGACAGGTTCTGGCCCCAGGTGTGCAGGATGGCGATCATCCCTGGCTTGGCACCCAGAAATTTTTGGTTGGATGCAAAACCCTGTAGCACCTGCCAGGTTATTTTGAACAGTAGGCCATACATTTTTTTAGGTTCGTGCAGGCATAGGCGGTTGAGCGCCGAGGGCAAGGTAAAGACCACGTGAAAGTAAGGCACGTTTAAGAGCTCTTCTTCTCGTGCTCGGATC
>NZ_VVIN01000272.1:0-364 GCF_008711145.1 Arenibacter lacus | reverse complement strand
GACAGGGATCGGCATCAGCGAGACCTTCATATCGGATCTGGGACTGGCTCAGAGCCCGGCACGATCCACGATGAGCGACGGCAACAAAAAGCGCAGCTACAAGGTGTTCGAGACCCTTTACTACCGATTGCTCACCCACTACGGGAGGATCCTGGCCGAACATGGCCAAGGACGTGTTATAGGGGAAATCAAGGGCAAATCCATCAAATTGATCGACAGCACCACCATATCCCTATGTCTCTCCATGTTTGACTGGGCAAAGTTTCGGACAGCAAAGGGAGGCATCAAGATACACACCTGCTGGGACGATGCGATGATGATCCCCGACATGGTGAACATCACGGAGGCCAAACTCCACGACAGC
>NZ_VVIN01000271.1:0-364 GCF_008711145.1 Arenibacter lacus | reverse complement strand
CACAGGGATCGGCATCAGCGAGACCTTCATATCGGATCTGGGACTGGCTCAGAGCCCGGCACGATCCACAATGAGCGACGGCAACAAAAAGCGCAGCTACAAGGTGTTCGAGACCCTTTACTACCGATTGCTCACCCACTACGGGAGGATCCTGACCGAACATGGCCAAGGACGTGTTATAAGGGAAATCAAGGGCAAAGCCATCAAATTGATCGACAGCACCACCATATCCCTATGTCTCTCCATGTTCGACTGGGCAAAGTTTCGGACAGCAAAGGGAGGCATCAAGATACACACCTGCTGGGACGATGCGATGATGATCCCCGACATGGTGAACATCACGGAGGCCAAACTCCACGACAGT
>NZ_VVIN01000270.1:0-373 GCF_008711145.1 Arenibacter lacus | reverse complement strand
AGCGCTACTTTTAACGGTACGGGCACGGACCCCGATGGAGGCGTTATTACCGCCTACCAATGGACCCAAGAGAGTGGTCCTAACACTGCTGTTTTAAGCGGTGAGAATACCGCAGACCTTACGGTTAGTGGATTGGTTGCGGGGAGTTATGTTTTTAGGCTGACCGTTACCGATGACGAGAATGAGACAGGAACAGACGAGGTGGTTCTAACAGTACTATCCAACAGCTCTGTTCCGCTAGTGGATGCGGGTGCGGATCAGAGCATTACCTTACCCACCAATAGTATCACTTTAAACGGAACAGGCAGTGACCCTGACGGCGGTACGGTAAGCTTCGTGTGGACTCAGGAAAGCGGTCCCAATACGGCTACCC
>NZ_VVIN01000269.1:0-384 GCF_008711145.1 Arenibacter lacus | reverse complement strand
TTCCTCTAAAGGAATACGATAATGGGCACATCTTGGTATCCCAAAGTGTAAAGAAATTGGCCGATGCAGGCGTTAAAGTTAATTTGGGTGCGCACGGACAAATACAGGGTATTGGTGCACACTGGGAGCTTTGGATGCTGGCACAAGGTGGAATGTCTACTATGGAAGCATTAAAAGCCGCCACTATCAATGGAGCACATTACCTGGGAATGGATAGTTACTTGGGCTCCTTAAAAACCGGAATGCTGGCAGATTTAATCGTCTTGGATGAGAATCCATTGGAAGACATTAAAAATTCTAACTCCGTTATCTACACCATGATAAACGGTAGGTTATACGATACAGCAACCATGAATGAGGTGGGCAATGAGGGAAAAAATAGAA
>NZ_VVIN01000027.1:0-49871 GCF_008711145.1 Arenibacter lacus | reverse complement strand
AAGCGAGCTTCTTTTTTGAAGCTCGCTTGCACAACCACTTTTTTGTGGTTTATTCGTGACCCCGGAGGGATTCAAACCCCCAACCCTCAGAGCCGAAATCTGATGCGCTATTCAGTTGCGCCACGGGGCCGTATGATCCGACACAAAAGGTCGGTACAAAATTAGTTACTTAAATTCTTCTTTACAATATTAGAAATGGTTTTTCCATCTGCCTGGCCACCCAATTCCTTGGAAGCTCTCCCCATTACTTTCCCCATATCCTTCATTCCTGAAGCTCCTTCTTCCTCAATAATCCTGGCAACTACCTTTTCAATTTCCTCTTCCGACAATTGCTCTGGCAGAAACTTTTCTATGACAGCGGCTTGTTCCAATTCTGGCGCTGCCAAATCTTCCCGTCCTTGCTCTACATAAATTGCAGCGCTATCCTTACGCTGTTTAACCAATTTTTGCACCAACTTAATCTCATCCTCTTCGGTGAGTTCTGTTCCAGAACCAGTTTCGGTCTGTGCAAGTAATAAAGCTGATTTAATGGCACGTAACGATTCCAAAGCCACTGTATCCTTGGCTCTCATCGCTACTTTCATATCCTCCATTATACGCTGCTGTAATCCCATAGCCTATTTTTTTTGCCCTGCGAAGATAAAAAAATAAACCCGAAAACAAATAGTATTTTCAGGTTTAAACTTCATAAAATAATTGGGTTCGCTTAATCTACATTATCATGTAAATAAGAGTTATTGGAACGTAATTGAATCTCCTCATTACTATCCTCCCCTAAGCTCATCCTAGAGACCTTATTCTGTCTTGGATTTTCATTCAAGTCAACTCCCTGGCGCTTATAGGCCGGCTGTTTGGAAATTTCTTCCAGATTGCTAAGGCTATTTTGAAACTTATAATTAAAATCCTTCAATTTCCTACGGCGCTCATCTGCACGTTCCTTTAACAAAGTATCCAAAGGCGTATTTATCGGATCTATTTCCTCCGGTATTTCCCTTGCTGGAGCGGGTGTTTCCCTTTCCACGGTTTTTGTGCGAAACAATAGTGCCTCGTCTTCGCGTAGCTCGGATTTTTGATTTTGAGCTTTTGATTTGGCCGAGTTAAGCTGGTCTTCCAGCTCCATATAATCGTCCAAGCTATAACGCTTCTCCCCCTCTTTATTGTATTGGGCTTCTGGTGCAACCTCTACATGGTCGCGTACCTTCATGTCCCTTATTTCATCCTCTAAATCAAAAGTAATGGTATGCTGAGGCTCCTCCTTCTCCTCTGGCTTTTTTGCTAAGGGCATGTCAAAACTAATCATAAATTGATCTTCCGACACTTGCTTGCTAGGAACTTCCTTTGGTTCTACTACCTCAATATCCTTGATGTCTTCATTGGCATTGATAATTACAAAATCATCGTGATTCTCCTCTGAGAGCACCTCCTCATAATACACATTAAAATTCTTAATATAGCTAGAGGTTGGAATTAGATCCATGTTAGATTGCGGCCTGTCTGTCTCCTTTTTGATAGGAGCGGGAGCCGGTGCTGGGGCCGGAGCAGGTTTAACCTCCTCTTTTTCCTCTATCAGATGGTGAACAACCTGCTTTGATGTTAACACCTGTTCTGCCTTTTGCTCATCTTCCAAGGTATGTATAATTTTCTTGGATTCGGTATTCACAATGTCGTCCTGCTGGTCTACATTAAATCCCGTGGCTATCACCGTTACTGCGATTGCCTCACCCAATCCTTCATCTTCACCAACACCCATGATGATATTGGCACCAAATCCGGCTTCATTCTGAATATGGTCGTTGATCTCACCAATCTCATCAATGGTAATCTCTTGTGATCCGGAAACGATTAACAACAATACGTTCTTCGCCCCCTTGATTTTGTTATCATTTAGCAGGGGAGAATCCAATGCTTTCATGATTGCTTCATTGGCCCTTGAAGACCCAGAAGAGGTAGCCGATCCCATAATGGCGGTACCACTATTAGACAACACAGTTTTAGCATCGCGTAAATCGATGTTTTGGGTATAGTGATGGGTAATTACCTCTGCTATACCACGGGCAGCGGTGGCCAAGACCTCATCTGCCTTGGAGAAGCCCGCCTTAAACCCAAGATTACCGTATACCTCCCTAAGTTTATTATTATTAATAACAATAAGAGAGTCTACATTGGCGCGCAATTTTTCTATTCCCAACTGAGCTTGTTGGCAACGCATTTTACCTTCAAAAAGGAAAGGCATGGTTACAATCCCCACTGTAAGGATATCCAATTCTTTCGCCATTTTGGCAATAACAGGGGCAGCACCAGTACCTGTTCCCCCGCCCATACCGGCTGTTATGAATACCATTTTTGTTGTTGTTTCCAACATGGCTTTTATCTCTTCCAAGCTTTCTATAGCTGCTTGTTCTCCAACCTCTGGATTGGCACCAGCCCCCAAACCTTCCGTTAAGGAAACCCCCAACTGTATTTTATGGGGAACGGGGCTATTATCCAATGCCTGGGAGTCTGTGTTACAAATAATAAAATCTACCCCATTGATCCCGGCCTGGAACATGTGATTGATTGCATTACTCCCCCCTCCACCGACACCGATGACCTTTATTACATTACTTTGATTCTTGGGCAAATCAAAGGATATATTTTCAAATTCAGTGTTTTTGCTCATTTTAATTAATTTACTGGTTTACTTTTCTGTATTGTTAATCTATGCGTTACTCTGCATTATCTAAAAAATCCTTGAACCTCTCAAACCATTTGTCAAAAATGGTAGTTCGTTCCTTTTTCACATTTGGCTTGGTTTGCACATCCGCCTCCTGTTCCGTGGACTTGTTTTCTACTTCTTTTTCTTTTACTTCCTTCTCCTGCTCCTGTAATACTTTTGGTTTATTCTGTACAGAATTCATCAAAAGTCCCACTGCAGTAGCATACAAGGGGCTGGCAATCTCGGCATCGGAATCGCCCGCCAAATGCTCATTGGGATATCCAATCCTAGTATCCATCCCAGTGATATATTCTACCAATTGCTTTAAGTGCTTCAATTGGCTACCGCCACCTGTCAATACAATACCACCGATCAATTTCTTCTTTTGCTCCTCATGGCCGTAGTTTTTAATCTCTACATACGCCTGCTCCACAATTTCTACCACACGGGCATGAATGATCTTCGATAGATTTTTCAAGGTAATCTCCTTGGGCTCCCTTCCTCTTAAACCAGGTATGGAAACTATTTCGTTATCCTTATTCTCTCCCGGCCATGCAGATCCAAATTTAATTTTCAACAGTTCTGCCTGTTTCTCTATAATGGAGCATCCCTCTTTGATATCTTCAGTAATAACACCACCCCCAAAAGGAATAACGGCTGTATGGCGAATAATTCCGTCCTTAAAAATGGCCAAGTCCGTGGTACCACCACCTATATCTATCAAAGCCACTCCGGCTTCCTTTTCTTCCTGGCTCAGTACTGCATTGGCCGAGGCTAACGGTTCCAAAGTAATATTGGCCAAATTTAATCCGGCGCTCTTTATACATCTACCCACATTTCGGATAGAAGAAACCTGCCCTACTACTACGTGGAAATTGGCTTCTAACCTACCCCCGTACATTCCCATGGGCTGTTTAATTTCTGCCTGCCCATCTACCTTAAACTCTTGAGGCAGCACATGGATAATCTCCTCACCTGGCAGCATAACCAGTTTATATACCTGATTACACAGCTTATCCACATCGTGTTCATTTATTACATCTTCGGAGTTAGGCCTAGTGATATAGTCACTGTGCTGCAAACTTCTTATATGTTGCCCCGCAATACCAACTACCACCGAACTAATCTTTAAGCCAGAATTGGCTTCTGCCTGCTCTACAGCCTGCTGTATGGACTTTATGGTTTGAGTAATATTATTGACCACCCCACGGTGCACACCCAAACTCTTAGACCTACCAATACCCAAAATCTCTATCTTGCCGTATTCATTCTCCTTTCCTATAATAGCCACAATCTTTGTGGTCCCTATATCCAACCCAACTGAATAATTACCTTCTTCCATAACTTAATTTTTGGTACACACTACCTGGTTGTTAAACGCTAAACTCACTGTATGATAATCGTCCAACGATTTATCCTTATAGGCCTTCACATAAAAAGCCCTAAAATTGCTGAACTTTTTATTTAAATCTTCCACATCTCCTAAATCCACCACAAAATCCTCCACCCTAAATTTTAGTAGGTATTTGTTATCCTCGCTTATATGAATTCCTATAATGTTCTTTGTTAGAAATTCATCTGTCTCGCTAAACTTTAAAATCTTATAGACATCCTTAAGGGAGTTTTCATCTATTTTCCCTGTTATTAAAGGAACCCTGGCAGAGTGATATCTAGAAAAAGGCATGGGTTTCCCCTCTTCGTCCAAATAGAATCTTGTGCTTCCTGCTACCCTTGCAATGGGCTTCCGTTGCTCTACCTTTACCACAAGTTCACCAGTTAGGGTAAGAAAAACTTGGGCATCCTTGACCATTTCATTGGCCTCAATCTCTTTTTCTATTCTATTCAAAACTATATTTTCTTTAGCCAAATTAGCTAGATCACCATAGTTTTGTATCAACATTTTATTAACCGTCTCATGGGTCATATATAAATTTTGATCTCCCACAAATTTCACTTCTACCTTTCCAATCTGCCTGTTACTGTTCCTTACATTGGAAAAGGCAAATAGTCCCATTACAATCAGCAACAAGACTCCCATTTTTATGAAACTCCAATTTAACCTCATTGTAACTCCTTTTTAATTTTTTGAACTTCCAATCCAATATCACCTGCCCCAATAGTTAATAAGACATCGGGAGCCTGACTTTTTATTTCCGCTATAAGGCCTTCCTTATCTATTAATTTTTTATTTGTCCCCTCCATCTTATCCAACAGCCATTGAGAATTTACTCCGGCTATGGGCTCCTCTCTTGCCGGATAAATATCCAGCAGTAATACACTGTCAAACTTAGAAAGACTACGAGCAAAATCATCTATAAAATCTCGCGTCCTGCTAAAGAGGTGGGGCTGAAACACCGCCAACACTTTTTTCCCAGCATGCATTTCTGAAACTGCCTGGTGTACGGCATCTATTTCCGTGGGATGATGGGCATAATCATCTATAAAAACAAATTTTTCCGTTCTTATTTGATATGAAAATCTTCTTTGCACCCCTTTAAAGGTTCCCAAAGCATCAGCAAGGGATCTTAAGGAGGCACCAGATTGGGAGGCCATGGCAAAAGCTACCAATCCATTCAGCAAATTATGATGTCCTGGCTTATGGAATCGGACGCGCTCCACAGTTGTTTCCGGCGTACGGATATCAAATACATAGGCTCCATCTTCTATAGCGAGGTTCACAATACTATAATCCGAATCGTCTTCCAAACCATAGGTAATGCCTTCTATGGGCAGTCCGTTGCGCACAAACAGTTTACCATTAGGCTTCAATCTTGCTGTAAAATCCTTAAAAGATTTTACCAACTCATCCTTATTACCATATATATCCAAATGATCTGCATCCATAGAAGTGATACAGGCTATATTGGGCGACAACTGAAGAAAGGAACGATCAAACTCATCCGCTTCCACTACGGAATACTCCGTTCCCTCCAATAAAAAATTACTATTAAAATCCTCGGAGATCCCCCCTAAGAAAGCGGTCAATGGCATTCCGGTCTCTTTTAAGATATGGGCCAAAATGCAGGACACGGTGGTTTTCCCATGTGTACCAGCCACCGCAAAGCAGAAGCTATCCTTGGTAATCATCCCCAAAACCTCCGAACGTTTCTTTACTTGAAACCCATTGGCTTTAAAGTAGGTGTACTCTTTATGGGTTCCTGGAACCGCTGGGGTATACACCACCAAGGTTTTCTCCGGGTCCCTATAACCACTTGGAATAAGACTTAGGTTATCCTCATAATGTACTTGGATACCATGAGACATAAGGTCTTGGGTTAAGGGAGTACTTGTTTTATCGTACCCAGAAACCGACTTCCCAATAAAATTGAAATATCTGGCAAGGGCAGACATACCAATACCTCCAATCCCTATAAAATAGACGTTATGTATATCTTTTATATTCATGTTATCTCCAAGTGAATTCCACCTATGAATTCCGTTTATTCTAATAATTTTTCAATTTCGTTTACAATTTCCTTTGTAGCATGGGGCTTGGCCAGCTTTTCAATATTCCGGCCAAGGGTCTCCCTATACTCCTTAGAGTCTACCAACTGGGTAAACGCAGCATCAAAGTCTGACTCCAAATCCTTTTCCTTAATTAAAATCGCCGCATCTTTATCTGCTATAGCCTTTGCATTTTTCGTCTGATGGTCCTCCGCTACATTGGGCGAAGGGATAAACAATACCGGTTTCCCCACAATACTCAACTCGGATACGGCACCTGCTCCCGCTCTGGATATAATTATATCCGCTGCGCTATAAGCAAAATCCATCCTATTTATAAAGGGCAACACCCTTACTGCGTCACTTTCGTGTTTTTTATACTCCTCATAATACAGTTTACCGCATTGCCAAATAAGTTGAATTCCCAAACTACTGAACAAGGGCAACTTTTCGGCTATCAATTCATTTATCCTCCGGGCACCTAAGCTTCCTCCCAATACTAATAGGGTCTTTTTACCAGCCTCTAGCTTAAAAAATGGCATTGCCTCCGCAATATCGGCCACCGAAACAAGGTCACTCCTTACAGGATTCCCTGTATTCACAATTTTTGAAGCTGGAAAAAATGCTTCCATCCCTTCATAGGCCACACATATTTTACGGACCTTTCCGGCCAATAGCTTATTGGTAATCCCCGCATAGGAATTCTGCTCCTGTAAAAGGCATGGTATTCCTTTACCAGCAGCCACCCTCAACAGAGGACCACTAGCGAATCCGCCAGTTCCCACTACTACATCGGGTTTAAACCTGTTTACTATTTTAGCCGCTTTTACCAAACTACTTACTACTTTAAACGGAAACATTAAATTTTTCAGGGTTAGTTTCCGCTGTAACCCACTTATCCACAAGCCTTCTATTTTATACCCAGCCTGTGGAACCTTTTCCATTTCCATCCTATCTTCTGCTCCTACGAACAAAAACTCTGCATCGGGATAACGAGCCTTTAACTCATTAGCAATAGCAATTGCCGGGTAAATATGCCCGCCCGTACCTCCTCCGGATAATATAAATCTATAACTGCCCACTTAATACATCCAAAGGGTTATTCTCATCTATTTCTTCGGGCTCCTTGGGGGTTCTTTTGTTGCTTACACTAAGAATTATCCCAATTGCCAAACAGGTCATCCAACTGGAGGTCCCACCACTACTAATCAATGGCAACGTTTGCCCCGTAACCGGAAAAAGCTCTACTGCCACCGCCATATTTATCAAGGCTTGAAAAACAATAGGGAGCCCCACCCCCAAAACCAATAACTTTCCAAAAACTGTGGAGGCACTATTGGAAACCACCACAATCCTAAATAATAACAACATATAAAAGAACATCACCACAAAGCCACCTACCAATCCATACTCCTCTACTATTATGGCATATATAAAATCTGAGGAACTCTGGGGTAAGAAATTCTTCATTACACTCTTACCTGCTCCATTCCCCATAATACCTCCAGTGGCTATGGCAATTTTTGCCCTTTCAATCTGATAATCGGCCTCGGTATCAGCGGGATCTGTAAAGTTCTCTATTCTACTGATCCAAGTGTCCACCCTGTTGGGAAACAGGTCTGGCACCGCCTTGGCAGTAAGGATAAATAGCGTTAACCCTAAAAGTCCAACAACCACCTTTCCCACCAAATACTTAAAGGGATATCCTCCCAGAAAACACAATAACAGCACCATGGAAAAAATAATCGCTGCCGTTGAAAAGTTGGCTGGCAAAATCAACATAACCACCAAAAAGACAGGTAGCCAGAGCGGTAAAATGCTTTCCTTAAACGTAATGGTCCTATCTTTAATCTTTGTGAGGTAGCGTGCCACATAAATCATTAAAACTACCGACGCCAGGCTAGAGGTCTGGAAGGTAATTCCCACTATGGGAATAAGGATCCATCTACTAGCATTGGCCCCATCTATCACCGTCCCCTGGGCCATAGTGTAAAGTAATAACACCACCACTATAGGCATCGCAATAATGGATAGTCCCTTAAAAAAATGGGGAGGTATGCGATGCACACCGTAGATGATACCAAACCCCATTAGAATCAGGATGGCATGTTTCACCAAATAACCCATTGCGGTCCCAGTACCAACCACATACACCAAATTACTACTGGCACTGTAGACGGGCAAAAATGAAAATATAGACAAGAGGGCTACCACAGCCCAAATAGCCTTATCTCCATTTATTTTATTTAAGAATCCTACCACAGGTTATAATTTCTTTATTGCTGCTTTAAATTGATTTCCTCTATCCTCATAATTCTCAAACAGGTCAAAACTGGCACAAGCTGGGGACAACAATACCGTATCTCCCCGCTCTGCAATCTTATAGGCCGCTTTTACTGCCTGCTCCATACTAAAGGTCTCTACCATTAGATCTACCACATTGCTAAAGGCATCCTTAATCTTGGCATTATCCTCACCAAGACAAATAATGGCCTTTACCTTTTCTCTCACTAAGGGCATTAATTGCTTATAATCATTGCCCTTATCCACTCCGCCAACGATCCACACCGTGGGGGTCCTCATACTGTCTAATGCATAATAGGTAGCATTTACATTGGTGGCTTTAGAGTCATTTATATATTGCACGTAATGTATTTTAAGCACTTTTTCCAATCGGTGCTCTACCCCCTGAAAAGTCTCGATACTGCGACGTATGGACTCTTTCCTAATACCAATTAAGGTAGCCGCCGAGGTAGCCGCCATGGTATTCTTAACATTGTGCTTTCCTTCCAAGGCTAACGATTTTGTACTCATTTCTACAGTGTTATTTTCTATTTTAATAATAATCTTTTCGTTCTCCATAAACGCCCCTTCCCTCAGTGTATTTTCCAAGGAAAAAGGAACCAATTTGGATCGAACTGGGTGTTGTTTCAACCACGATACTATAACTTCATCATCTGCATTGTATATTAAATAATCTTCTTTTGTCTGATACTGCGCTATTTTAAACTTAGACGCTACATAATTTTCAAATTGATAGTTATACCTATCCAAATGATCTGGGGTAATATTGGTGATAATTGCTATATGGGGCTTAAAGTGGACAATATCGTCCAACTGAAAACTGCTTATCTCCAACACATAGTGGTCAAAATTGTTTATTGCCACCATTTTAGCATAACTATCCCCCACATTACCGGCCATTCCCACTTCCAGTCCCGCTTCCTTTAAAATATGATAGGCGAGCATGGTAGTAGTTGTTTTGCCATTACTTCCTGTTATTCCTACAATTTTTGCGTTGGAATATCTAGAGGCAAATTCTATTTCGGATACCACGGATATCCCCGCCTTCCTTACTGCCATCACCATGGGAACGGAATCTGGGATACCGGGACTCTTCATAATCAGATCAGCATTGAAAATCTTAGATTCCGTATGCTTCCCCTCTTCCCAATCGATCTCAAAATGATTAAGAACGTTTTTATACTTTTCTTTGATGCTTCCCTTGTCGGACACAAAGACATCAAAGCCTTCTTTCTTAGCCAATATAGCGGTACCTACACCGCTCTCACCTCCGCCTAATATCACCAACCGCTCCATCTTATCTCAGTTTTAGGGTAACAATAGTCACTACTGCCAAAAGAATACCTACTACCCAAAACCGGGTAACGATCTTACTCTCGTGGTATCCTTTTTTCTGGTAATGGTGGTGTAGCGGGGCCATAAGGAAAATACGCTTCCCTTCTCCCAGTTTTTTCTTGGTATACTTAAAATATCCTACCTGCAACATAACCGAAATGGACTCTGCAAAGAAAATTCCGCACAGCACTGGGATAAGCAGCTCCTTTCTAATGATTATAGCGATTACCGCTATTACCCCCCCAATGGTAAGGCTACCCGTATCTCCCATAAATACTGTGGCCGGATATGCATTATACCATAAAAACCCTACCAAGGCACCAGCAAAGGCAGCAGTAAATACTACCAGCTCCCCCACCCTGGGAATAAACATTATATCCAAGTAATTGGAGAAAATTATATTGCCCGAAATCCAGGTGAACAACATAAGCGTCACCACTATTATAGCCGATGTTCCTGCTGCCAAACCATCTATCCCATCGGTAAGATTTGCCCCGTTAGAAACGGCGGTCACAATAATGATAATGATCGGGATGAATATTAACCACGCATAATCCTTAGCGCCCTCACCCATCCAGGAGATAAAGCTAGCATAGTCCAATTCGTTGTTCTTGAAAAAAGGAACTGTTGTTTTAATGGATTTAATCTCATCCCCCAACTTAGGCACTACCTGCATATTCTCTACGACGGCTACTTGCGCCCTTTCCTTCATGGTGACTTCGGGATGAAAATACAGGGTAACCCCCACGATAAGTCCCAAGACTACCTGGCCCAAGACCTTAAATCTTCCCTTTAATCCTTCCTTATCTCGCTTAAAAATTTTTATATAATCGTCCAAGAAACCTATAGCTCCCATCCATAGCATGGTAACTACCAGTAATTGCACGTAAACATTTCCTAGTTTAGCAAAAAGGAGGATAGGGATTAAGGTTGCCAAAATAATGATGAGCCCTCCCATAGTTGGAGTTCCCGCCTTTTTTTGCTGTCCTTCCAATCCTAGGTCACGAATTGTTTCCCCAATTTGTTTCTTTTGAAGAAATACAATAATCTTTTTTCCATACACCGTTGCGATCAGTAAGGACAACAATACCGCCAGTGAAGCACGAAAAGAGAGGTACTGAAAGAGTCCTGCCCCAATCAGGTCATATTCCTTATCTAAATAATCGAACAAATAATACAACATTCTTTAGTCTGTGTTTTACTGATTTACGGTTATGTTCGTATGGCTTCCCATATTACCTTCTATTATACTTCTTCCTCTTCCCATGCTCTTTCTCCCACCCATTTACAGGGTTATTTTCCCATTTCGATTAAAAACTCCTTTACTATTTTAAAATCATCAAATTCCACCCGAACTCCATTGGTTTCCTGATAGGTCTCGTGTCCCTTGCCCGCAATCAGAATAATATCATTGGCCTTGGCTAACTGACATGCAGTTTTAATAGCCTGCCTCCTATTCTCTATAGACAATACTTTTTTAAAGTTTTGCGCTTCTACCCCTGCTTCCATCTCACTAATAATTTTTGATGGCAATTCCGTTCTAGGGTTATCCGAGGTAAATATTACCGTATTACTAAGGGTACTAGCAATATTCCCCATCACGGGGCGCTTGGTTTTATCCCTATCCCCACCACAACCTACAACGGTAATCACATTCTCATTCCCGGTACGCAGTGCGTTGATGGTTTCCAAGACATTTTTTAATGCATCCGGAGTATGGGCATAATCTACAAATGCAGTAATTCCCTCCTTAGATCGCATATTTTGAAACCTTCCATCTACGCTCCCCAATTCGCTCATTAACCTCAGTATCTCCAACTGCTCCAACCCCAATAACTCTGCGGTGGCATAGATGGCGAGGAGGTTATAGGCGTTAAAGGATCCTATCAATTTAGACCAAAGCTCATGGTCACCTATTTTCAACAACTGTCCATCAAACTGATTTTCCAATATTTGCGCCCTGTAATCCGCATAGGATTTTAAGGCATAAGTCACCTTTCTAGCCTTGGTGTTCTGCAACATTACAAGACCGTTCTTATCGTCTATATTGGTAAGGGCAAAGGCCTTTTTGGGAAGGTTGTCAAACAACAACTTCTTTGTATCCCTATAGGCCGAAAAAGTAGCGTGGTAATCCAAGTGGTCATGGGAGAGGTTTGTAAAAATAGCTCCTTGGAACACTAGCCCTTCGGTTCGCTTTTGATGTAATCCGTGCGAACTCACTTCCATAAAACAAAACTCTACCCCTTCTTCGGTCATCAGCTGCAGGTGTTTGTTTATGGTGAGTGCATCCGGTGTGGTAAGGGAGGTTGGATATTCTTTTTCATCGACCATAATTTTTATGGTAGATATAAGCCCTACTTTATACCCAGCTTTTTTAAACAAACGATACAGCAGGCTGCTTACGGTTGTTTTTCCATTGGTACCCGTAACCCCTACTAACTTTAAACTCTTGGAGGGGTTTCCATAATAATTGGACGCCATAATGGACAAGGCCCTATTGGCATCATCCACTTCCACATAGGTTATACCACCAACCATATTGGCTGGGAGCGTCTCACAAACAATGGAATTTGCACCAGCTTCGATAGCCTTATCGATATACTGATGCCCATCTACCAACACACCCTTAATGGCTACAAAGACATTGCCTGCCTCCACTTTCCTGGAATCAAAGGAAATGGCATTGACTAGCTGCGAGGTAGATCCACTCACTGCAGAAAGTCCCACTCCATATAATATGTCTTTTAGGGATCTCATGATAGTTCCAATATAATTTTATCGACCTTTTTTAGATCGGTTCCTTTTAAAACGGATTGCTTTTTCACCTTTCCGTTGCCTTTAACCTCTACGGTGATTCCCAAATTTTCTAAAAGGGAAATGGCATCCATACCACTCATGCCCTCCACGTTGGGCAACTGACTGTATTTCTTATTTGCGGCGGCGAAAAAGTCCTGATAGGCCTCGTTTAAATTTTCCCCTCCCGCTTCATTTAAATCCACCTCATCTATGATTGGGGAACTGGCATATATCTTTTGCGCTACCGATTTAAAAACCGGTCCCGCTACATCGCCCCCGTAATAACCAACGCTTTTATCAGGCTCGTGAATCACCACAATACAGGAGTATTTTGGTTCATCTGCCGGGAAATATCCCGCAAAGGTGGATATGTACCCAAGCTTATCTGGATCTTTGGAGGAATAGTTCTTTTGAGTGGTTCCCGTCTTCCCCGCCATGGAGAAATTGGGAGAGTATAACCTATGCCCCGTACCATGCTTTTTCTCTACCACATTTTTAAGCAACTGCCTCACCTTGGCGGCGGTCTCTTTAGAACAGATAGATGGGTTAATCACTTCTTTATCAAATTTGATAATGGTCTTATCCCACTCCCTAACTTCTTTGATTAACCTTGGCTTTACCAATTCCCCGTCATTAGCAATAGCATTGTAAAAGGCAAGTGTCTGCAAGGGAGTAAGAGACACCTCATACCCATATGACATCCACGCTAGGGAAACCCCGGACCAACCCTTATCCCCAGGATAACGAATTACTGGCTTTCCTTCCCCTTTAATAGGCATTCCCAATTCCCTGTGAAGGTTCATGTTCATTAAACGGTTTACAAATTTTTCTGGATTGTCTTTATAGTAGGTATTAATAACCTTGGCAAAGGCGGTATTGGAAGACACCTCAAATGCTCTACCCATAGAAATCTTTCCATACCCTCCCCACTTGGAATCCCTTACGGTACGATTATAGACGCGGTACAATCCCTTTTCTGTATCTATTACGGTACTAGTATCAATCACCTTGTCTTCTAGGGCCACCACCATGGACATTAATTTAAAGGTAGATCCTGGTTCGTGCGATTCCCCTATAGCATAGTTTAACCGCTCATAATACTTCCCATCGGAAGTCCTCCCCAAATTAGAAATAGCCTTTACTTCTCCGGTCTCGGTTTCCATAACAATAACACTTCCGTGTGCTGCCTCGTATTTCTCTAACTGCCTTAAAAGAGCGTGATGTGCAATGTCCTGTATATTGATATCTATCGTAGAAACCACGTCATACCCGTCCTTGGGCTCCTTAATGTTGTCTAACCCAATGGGTTTCCATTGCCCCTTGGCTATCCTTTGTTTTAGACGCTTTCCCTCTTCCCCTCTTAGATACTCCCCAAAAGCACCTTCCAAGCCCACTCTGGTATAGTAACCGTTCTCGTCTACACGTTCATAACCTACGCTACGCTCGGCAATCTTCCCTAAGGGATGCTCCCGAACAATTTTTTGCTCTATAATTAACCCGCCCTTATAAGGCCCCTTATTAAACAAGGGAAATTTCTTAATGGCCACATAGTCGGAATAATCCAAGTTACGGGCCACCAGCGCATACCTATCATTATTTACCTTCGCCTTACGCAGCAACCGCTGGTAATGGGCAGTGGGTTTCCCCAACAACTTTGCCAAGGAATCTGACAAGGGTTTTATATGCTCCTCAAAATCCTTATCTCTAACCGTAACGGCATCAAATCGGATGGTATACCTAGAAACGGATGTAGCCAACAGACTCCCGTCATCGGAATAGAGATTACCTCTCTTCGGAGCAATGGTAAACACCTTCTCTGTACGGGCCATGGCAAGCTGCTTATACTTATCACCATCTACCATTTGTATACTGACCAGTTTCACCAACACAGCCGCAGCGAACAGGAAAAGGCATCCTGCCACTATATACAATCGGACCAATATGTTTTTCTCCGTTACCGCCACTAATTATCCTTTACGGTTTTAACTTTTATTTTTTTTGGAGGCGTCTCCGATGGAAACAACCCCTTCCCTTCTACAATTTTTAAGATAGTAGACTCTAGCTTCAACTCTTGCATATCCGAACGCACCTCCACAAACTCGCTTCGCAACTCCTTCACTTCCTCATTTAAGGCTGCAATTTTATGCACCTTACTATCGGCATTATGGGAACTCGTAATCATGATGGTGGCCAAAAAAGAAATAAATATGATAAACAGCCAATTCTTGGGCGCACCTCCGCTCACCAAAAACTTACCTTTTAACAAATCCAACAATCCTTTTTTCACTGTTCTTATACCTTATATATTATATACTTCAAAAACCAAATAGAATCCACAATCAGTTTTAGACTGGACAAACCCAACTAAATCCGCTCCGCTATCCTTAGCTTGGCACTTCGTGCCCTATTATTTTCCTTTATCTCTGCCTTAGAGGGAACAATCAATTTACCCACCTTCTTAAACGGCACGTCTATATTCCCATAGAAATCCTTTTCTGGCTCCCCTTCAAAACTACCCGCTCTCACAAATCGCTTCACCAGTCTATCTTCTAAGGAATGATAGCTAATTACACTAAGCCTTCCACCTGCATCCATCACTTCGGGAACCTGCTCTAAGAATTCCTTTATCACTTGGATCTCTTGATTCACCTCTATCCTAATGGCTTGATATATCTGCGCCAATATCTTATGCTCCCTATGCTTGGGTAAAAATGCAGCCAACACTTCTTTCAACTGCGCAGTGGTCTTTATGGGCTCTGTTTCCCTATGTGCCAATATGGCCTTCGCCATTGCATTAGCGTTTCGCAAGTCCCCATAATCGAACAACACTCTCCTTAACTCGTCGTAATCATAGTTATTCACCACCTCATTGGCCGACAGCTTATTGGTTTTGCTCATCCTCATATCCAGATCCGCATCAAAGCGCGTAGAAAACCCCCTCTCTGCCTTGTCGAACTGATGGGAAGAAACCCCAAAATCTGCCAACACCCCATCCACTTTGGTCACGCCGTAAAATTTTAGATATTGTCTTAGGTATCTAAAATTCTGATTTATCAAGAGAAAACGCTCATCTTCAATTGTATTCTGCAGAGCATCCTCATCCTGATCAAAAGCCAATAAACGACCTTTTTCCCCTAAGCGACTAAGGATTTCCCTGGAATGCCCACCTCCACCAAAGGTGACGTCTACATACACCCCATCCGGCTTAATAGCCAGTCCATCAACGGACTCCTTTAACAATACTGCATTATGATAGCTCATAGTCATCTCCTCCCATTACTTCTTCTGCCAAACTCGCAAAATCTTCCACTGTATCTCCCAGCGATTTTTCATAACTCTCTTTATCCCAAATCTCAATAATATCGATAGCAGAACTCAACACCACCTCTTTCTTAATCCCGGCCACCTTCACCAAATCTTTTGGGATCAGCAACCTTCCGGTTGTATCAATTTCCACTACCTTTACCCCAGCTGAAAACAGTCGAATGAAATCGTTGTTTTTTTTCGAAAACCGATTCATTTTTTTCATTTTCTGCATCAAAATATTCCACTCCGCCATAGGGTATAATTCCAGACATGGCTGAAAAACGGATCGCTTAAGGACAAATCCATCCTTAAGCACTGGGGACATTTGATTTTTTAGCGCCACCGGAAGCATCACCCTACCCTTGGTATCTGCCTTACAATCAAATGTTCCGATGAAATTTATCACGAAGTAGCTGGGTTATATATTGACAACTCAAATATATAGAATTTATTACCACATTTTACCACAAAATACCACTTTGTTGATAAAATCCGATATAGCACCTCATTTCGGAGGTGAAACAGGGTGTTTCCCCCTATTGGATTTTTGTTGAAATCACTAAAAAAGTAGGAAAAAAAATAATAATTTGGCTTTTATAAAAATTTGGTCACCTTTGCGTAATGATGAATTGTCTATATTTGCCATCATAAGATTACAAGCATTCGTGCATGGAAAACAAAATAAATAAAGAAGGGAAATACCGTTACATGGAAGTGGGCGAAGGAACACCAATCATAATTCTTCACGGACTTATGGGCGGACTAAGCAATTTTAATGGGGTAATGGATCACTTTCCAGCTATGGGCTACAAAGTACTTGTTCCCGAACTCCCCATATATGACATGCCCATGCTCAAGACTAACGTCAAGAGCTTCGCAAAGTTTTTAGATGGTTTTATTACCCACAAAGAATTAGAAAACGTTATTCTTTTAGGGAATTCCTTGGGTGGACATATCGGTCTATTATACACCAAACTATACCCGAAAAAGGTAAAGGCCTTAGTCCTTACCGGTAGCTCCGGACTCTATGAAAGTGCCATGGGTGATGGGTATCCAAAAAGGGGGGATTACGAATTTATAAAGAAAAAGGCAGAGGATGTCTTTTACGATCCCGCAGTAGCTACCAAGGAGATTGTTGATGAAGTATATGCAACGGTCAACGACCGTGTGAAATTGGTAAAGACGCTAGCTATTGCCAAGAGCGCTATTAGGCACAATATGTCTAAGGACCTCCCTCATATGCTTACCCCAACCTGTATAATTTGGGGAAGGAACGATCAGGTTACCCCACCTAATGTTGCAGAGGAGTTTGACACTCTCCTCCCCGAATCCGATCTTTTCTGGATAGAAAAATGTGGGCATGCCCCAATGATGGAGCATCCGGAAGAATTTAATAGGATTTTGGAAGCCTGGCTAAAAGAAAGGCAACTCTAATAAAATAAGTTTCGCAAATAATTTTTCATGCCCCACCGTTGATTTGCGGAAGATATAACCTAAAAACTGAACACCTATGAAAATAAAGTCGGCCGACTTTGTTATGAGCAATTCCAATGTATCCAATTGTCCAAAGGACCCGATACCTGAATACGCTTTTATAGGACGTTCCAACGTTGGCAAATCGTCCCTTATCAATATGCTTACGCAGCGAAAGGGATTGGCCAAAACTTCGGGCAGGCCCGGTAAGACCCAATTGATCAATCATTTTAAAATCAATGAGAATTGGTTCTTAGTAGATTTACCTGGATATGGCTACGCACGTGTCTCCAAAAAGGACAAAAAAACCTTTCAGAAATACATTACCGACTACTTTTTGGAGCGCATACAATTGGTTTGCGCCTTTGTTTTGATCGACATTAGACACGAACCCCAAAAAGTAGACCTTGAGTTTATGGAATGGATGGGCGAAAATCAGATCCCGTTTTGCATAATTTTCACCAAGGCCGATAAGCTACGCCCCAAAGCCATTGAGAATCACGTAAACAACTACATCCACAAATTACTAGAAGGAATCTGGGAAGAAGCGCCACAATACTTTGTAACCTCCTCCGCCAGTGGACTAGGCCAAGAAGAGCTCCTAGACTACATAGACTCGTTAAACGAAAGCTTTTTTAAAGCCACACTTTAGGAGATACTTTTTTTTCAATCCTAACATTACCTCTCAAATCAACAAGGGCTAGCCATTATAAATGAAACCTAAAGCCTAAGGCTTCCTTGCTTCAAACCCCAAGCTCCTGGATTGCTTGAATAAGCCCCTCCTGATCTTTTAGGGCGTTTATAGCCGCTGCATTTAAAAACATTTGGAGTTTTCCGTGGACCAACTCAAAGATAACAGGGAACTTTACCTCCCCTTCTTGGGTATTTCCATACTTTTTAAGAAACTGGTCCTTATACAGGAATTGCATTGTTAAACCAGATTCCTCCCTAAACTTTTTCCAACGCTTTTTCTCCGTAAAGGCACCGTGCGTTATGGCACAAAGGGAACAAGCATACGTCTTCGGATCAAGAATCTTATGGGCCCCATCCATTAACGAATTTCCCAGTCCAGATTTGGCATTGTACACAAACACTAAGTGTTTACTTGTTGTTGCAGCCATAGCGCCCTTGTTAAACCTATAGAATAATTAGTCGGGACAGGTGAATAGAACTTTCATTTATACAAAAAAAATAAGGGGCCTACTTTAAGCCCCTTATAATATCTGGTTATTTCTTCAACTCCAATTTCTCCGCAAAATAATCGCAGAAATCTTTCATAGTTGCCGTCATTTTTTCATCCTGCGTTGCCCTGTAAAAGGTATTAGACAAGGACACTAAGGTTTGATGAAAGAAAACGCGCATCTCGTCTACCGGCATATCTTTGGTCCATAAATCAATCTTTAAGGACTCTTGATTCTTACTATCCCATACAGACAATAAGATTGCTTTTGCCTCCTCCTTGGAGACGCCTCCATCCTCTGCGGACCACATTAGCTTTTCCGGAACCCGGTTTTCATCTAAAGTAATTTCTAAATTAATTTCCGATGTATGTAATTTTGACATGCTTGTATGTTAATATAATTTCAATAATAAAACCTAATTCAATTTCCTGGGCTTATATCTAGACTTTCTAAATAATTCCTCCCCTGGCAAGACTAACATCTCCTGCAGCCCAACCTCATTATTATCCATAAACGCCTTTACAATCTGCCAGCCAATATACCGACCTATCCTACCAGGCGACTCGTTATCCAATTCCAATTGAAATTTGGAAAAAGGAGCTAGATCCAGAAATCTGGGTCCCAATTTATTATCTGTACTATACAAAAGTTCTCGCTCTATAAAGTACCTCCAAATCTGCTCTTCATTTGCAGCTGCCCACTCCAATTGCTCCGCACGGTATCCCAGCACCACCTCCTCTGAGGCCAACGGCAACAACGTACTCTTTAAATAAAGCTCCTTTCCGTAGTAGACCATCCAAGAAAGCAATGACCTTTCCGTAGGGGTGGGAATCACTTTTTTAGCGAAGGCACTTGCCACATTGGCCTCCAAGTATTTTTTATCCAGGCCTTGAGCTATATATTTTGGGATTACGCTATAGAATTCGTGGGAGGGCCCTAGATAATTATCCAGACCAATTAACAATAGGCTATCTGTTAAAATCACCCTGTTATTGTAATCCACATCCGAAGTTACCGTAACCACCTTAGGCAATGGACTTTTGGGATAATAGTATTTTATATGCTTAAATAGGTTTTCCAACCTCTCCTTTTCCTTATCAAAATCAGGAAAAGTCAACTGAACCTCCTCCAATAGTGCCAACTGAAGGCTATCCTGAATTTTAGCCACCCAAACACTGTCTGGATATTTTTCCGGGAATAGATAGGGGTATTTTTCCTTCAATTGAGGAATACCGCTTGGCGTTACCTGAGCAAACTCCTTATCAAATCTGGAAACCTCCATTTCCACCGTTATTTTTGAAATTTCCTCAGCCGTTTTATCAATCTCCCCACAACCGTAGAAAGCTATCATTAACAGACTTAAGAGCCATTTAGCGCTGTGCATTCTCAACAAAATATGATAATGTTTTATATTCTAGTCCTTAGGTATTATTTTTACTGTGCAAAGTTAAGTTTTTAAAATCATATAAACCCTTTAGATGCAAACCGAAAAAGTTATAGACCATATTGTTGACTGGTTAAAAGATTACGCCGAAAAGGCACAGATGAAGGGATTTACCATCGGTATATCCGGCGGCATAGATTCTGCCGTAACGAGCACCTTATGTGCTAAGACCGGATTGGAACTACTTTGCTTGGAGATGCCTATTCATCAAATGGCAAATCAGGAAGAGCGCGCAACTAACCATATTAATTGGCTAAAAGACAACTTCCAAAATGTTAGAAGCAATACTATTAACCTCACACCGGTTTTTGACAGCTTTGTAGAAAGTGTCCCCAGCGTAGACAAGGAGGAAGATAGATTTATGTCCTTAGCCAATACCCGGGCGCGTTTACGAATGACCACCCTGTACTATTTTGCGGCCTTAGACAAACTCCTGGTTGCAGGTACCGGTAACAAAATAGAAGATTTTGGTGTAGGGTTTTACACCAAATACGGTGATGGCGGGGTAGACCTAAGTCCTATTGCGGATCTCTTAAAATCTGAGGTCTACGAAATAGCGAATGTACTGGGCATAATCCCAGAAATTATACAGGCGGCACCTACGGACGGACTTTGGGGCGACGATAGAACAGACGAAGATCAACTGGGAGCTACCTACCCTGAATTGGAGTGGGCCATGGAGATGTTTGAAAATGGAAAGACTGAATCCGATTTTATTGACAGAGAAAAGGAAATTTTCCGTATCTTTAATAGCCTAAATAAGGCGAACAGGCATAAAATGGTTCCAATCCCCGTTTGTGAAATTCCAAATGAGCTAAAAACGGCATCTCACCTAAGAACCAAGTAATTAAATCGAATATACAGAGTAAAACTTTTGATTTCTATTTAAAAGCAAGAGCTTTGTGTAAGAACTAGGATTGTTTAATCTTACAATACGTGTCAGCAATCAAAGACGCAGTTGTGAAAATTGGCATCTACAAAACCATCTAAAATGATTAAAATTTTAATTGCAGACAATCATCCCGTTGTAAGAGTGGGTATTAAACAGGTTTTAGAGCCCACTTCCGATATTCAAGTGATAGGCGATGTTGCAACCACCTCGGAACTTTTCAACTATTTAGAAAACAGTTCCCCAGACATTATACTTTTGGAGATGGACATCCCTACCATTAATGGTATTGCAACGCTAAGAAAAATAAAAAAGGAATACCCTGGCATAAGGGTTTTGATTTACAGCGGCCAGTCTGAAGACGTTTACGCCCTAAGTACTATCCGTGCAGGCGCCTTTGGTTACCTTTCCAAATCCTCTGACCTAGAGTACTTGGTAAGCGCCATTAGAAAGGTAAGTGAGGGTAACATGTTCATCACCAACGAACTAGCCCAGCGCCTCGCATTTGATGAGGGCACCCAAAAGCCAAGGAGATTCTTTAGAAAACTATCCTCAAGAGAGGTAGAGGTTCTTAAGCTATTGGCTAGCGGAAAACGCAACAAAGAGGTTGCACAAGACCTTAACTTGAACGAGAAAACTGTAAGCACCTACAAAGCACGATTGATGCGTAAACTAAACGTAGACAATCTTGTAGATTTATTACAGCAGGCAAAGGCCTTGGAACTGTACTAACACCTAAGGGCAGGGTTCAATTGAAGAAGGGGTTCAACTCACAAAAAGTTAAACCCACTACTATCGTATTATACAAACCTCTGGGAATAGTGTATATCTTTATGAAAAAACCCTGTTCAATTTTTTATTGAGGAGCACATTCAACTGAATATAATTCATTATTTCCTCTAATGTCTCCACTGTTTCAGAGGGGTTTTCCTCTGTACTCTCTTGTAGGGAAGCTATACGTTTTTTAATCAGATAACACCTTAAGGTTAATATGGTTTCACTCACCAATTGCGCCACTCCAACTTCCTTTTCCTTCGGATAAATCTCCTTGCGATCCCATTGATGTAAAGAATACTTCTCCTCTTCCATTAATATGGAGGAAATTTCCGATGCCAACTCCTGATTTAAGTTAGCCATAAACGATGTAATGGAAAAATCTTCCTTTTCATTCATTTCCTCTATGAGTTTGTAATAAATATTACGAAATTGCTCATTCGCCAATTCCACCTCATCATCCTGTAAGTCTAGGTATATTTTCTCGAACACTTTTGCATCAATCGATTCGGGCTCCAATTCCAAATCTCCCTGCTCATTTTCCTTTAAGACCAGATCTTCAAACTCGGCCTCCATAGTTCCATAAAGCAGCAAGATTTCTATAATCTTTCGCTCCAACTCGTACTGAACATCCAATTTCTTTTGCGGCTCGGCTTTAACCACATCAAAGGTAGGTGGCTGTTGCTTCACTTTTCTCTGTGCATCTGCCGAATCTTTTTTCCCAATTTGCGCCAGTGTATTAAAAAGTACCGCTTCGGAAACCTTCATAATCTGGGAGCACTCCTGGATATAGATTTCCTTTTTAATCCTATCTGGGATTTTAGAAATACTATTTACGATATCCCGTACCGTATCTGCCCTTTTAATAGGGTCATTGGCTGCCTCGTTTACTAAAAGGGAAGCCTTGTACTGTATAAAATCTTTGGAATGTTTTTGGAGATACGCCACTACCGCTTCATACTCATTGTTTTTGGAGAAACTATCCGGATCTTCTCCCGCCGGAAATGAACATACTTTTACGTTCATACCCTGCTCCAAAATAAGGTCTATCCCCTTAAGGGACGCCCTTTGCCCTGCTGCATCCCCATCAAACAACACCGTAATATTCTTGGTCAACCTGTTAATCAGTCTAATTTGATCTGGAGTTAGGGCAGTTCCACTAGATGCCACTACATTGTGCACTCCGCGTTGGTGCATCTGTATTACATCCGTATATCCTTCTACCAAATAGCAATTGTCTTCTTTGGCTATTGCCTGCTTAGCATAATAAATACCGTATAGCACCCTACTCTTATGGTAGATATCACTTTCTGGGGAGTTTAAATATTTAGCCGCTCTCTTTTCGTTGGTCAATATACGTCCACCAAACCCCAAGACCCGTCCACTCATACTATGGATTGGAAAGAGCACCCTTCCTTTAAAGCGGTCAAAAGTTCTTTTATTATTGGGGTTCGCAGGATCTTCCTTCACTATGGTGAGTCCCGTTTTCTCTAGGTACTCTAACTGATACCCCTTGTCCAATGCAGCTTTAGTAAAGCCATCCCACTGATCTAGGCAGTAGCCCAACTCAAACTTTTTGATGGTCTCGTCCGTAAAGCCCCTTTCTTTAAAATAGCTTAATCCAATAGCCTTGCCCTGCTCCCTCTCCCATAAAATTTCAGAAAAATAATCCTTGGCATATTCCGAAACGAGATACATGCTTTCCCGCTCATTTAACTTCTCCTTGTCCTCATCGGTCTGTAGGGTTTCCTCTACTTCTATATTGTACTTTTTGGCAAGGTATTTAATGGCTTCCGGATAGGTAAAATGTTCGTGCTCCATTAAGAATGCCACTACATTCCCCCCTTTGCCACTACTAAAATCTTTCCAGATCTGTTTTACGGGAGAAACCATAAAACTAGGGGTACGCTCATCACTAAACGGACTGAGCCCTTTAAAGTTGGTGCCCGATTTTTTTAGTTGCACAAACTCACCTATCACCTCCTCTACCCTGGAGGCCTCATATACTTGATCTATAGTAGCTTTTGAAATCAATTTACCGTGTTTTTTACAATGGCTAAAGATACTATTTCAAAAAGAGGAAAACCATTCATTTCCTTCCCAAAATGCGTAACTTTATCCACCTATTTAAAACTAATAAGAAATAGTCAATGATTTTATTTTTGGGTACCAAGCCGGGAAAAACATTCACTAAAACTATTCCGCACATTGCTTGCCCCTATTGCGAACAAAAGAATACGCTCACTGCGGTGACCAGCAGCACCTATTTCCACCTTTTTTGGATCTCGCTCTTTAAGATCAGCACCTCCACAATTATTAGCTGTTCCCATTGCAAGAAAACCTATTATGAGGACGAATTTACCGAGGTACTACAGCAACAAGGGGTTAGCCAGGACACTATCCGTTTGGCTCTTAAAAACGAATCCTAAGTACATAAATTACATCCTACAATAGAGACACAATAATCCATTGATCCAGATCTAGGAATAGTTCCCTGGAAATGATGCCCTGCCTTTATTTGCTTTAAGAGGGAAGATGATTTTTATACCCCGTCAAAAAGAAGGTCGAAAGATATTTTGTATTATTTTTTTCGATCTACCACATAATTCACCATCATGATCAGTGAATTTTTATAGTCCGAATCGGGATAAGGCTCCAAAAGGGCAAGTGCTTCTTCCTTATATGCCAGCATTTTCTTAACGGCATATTCCAAGCCCCCGTTTTCCTTTACAAAAGCGATTACCTGTTTCACCCGCTTTTTGTTCTTATTGTGATTCTTAACGGAGTTGATTAACCACTTCCTATCTTCCTTGCTACAGTTGTTAAGCACATAAATTAAAGGAAGCGTCATTTTCTGCTCTTTAATATCGATCCCGGTAGGTTTCCCTATGCGCTCGTCCCCGTAATCAAACAAGTCGTCCTTAATCTGAAAGGCCATACCAATAAGCTCTCCAAATTTCCTAAAGATTTCTACATCCTCAGAATCGGGCTTTACGGAGCAGGCCCCCAAGCTACAACAAGCAGCAATCAAGGTAGCTGTCTTTTGCCTGATAATCTCGTAATAAACTTCTTCGGTAATATCTAGGCGTCTTGCCTTTTCTATCTGCAACAACTCCCCTTCGCTCATTTCGCGAACGGCAACGGAAATAATCCGCAGCAAGTCGAAATCCCCATTATCTATGGAAAGCAACAATCCTTTGGAAAGGAGGTAATCTCCCACTAGTACGGCAATTTTGTTCTTCCAAAGGGCATTTATGGAGAAAAAGCCCCTTCGCTTGTTACTATCGTCCACCACATCGTCGTGAACCAAAGTAGCGGTATGGATTAACTCTATGACTGCCGCCCCTCTATAGGTCCTATCATTCACCTGTCCCTGGTTAAGCATTTTGGCCGTTAGAAACACGAACATAGGCCGCATTTGCTTACCCTTACGGTTAACGATATAATAGGTAATCCTATTTAGCAACGCCACATTAGAGGACATGGATTCGTAGAACTTTTTTTCAAAAAGCTCCATTTCCATATTTATCGGCTCCTTTATCTGGGATACAATTTTTAACGGGTAGATAGGACTATATTTTGATTGGTGATTCTGTGGCGCAAAATTAGGCAAAAAAAATAGTAAAAGATAGTCCTTTTTTAATATAAGATCAATCTTTTGAATTTAAGGCTTCGCAGAAAAACAAACCTTATAAAATACAGAACAAGAAGAAACCCCCTTTATGATTTATTGGCCAATTGCCCACAGGCGGCATCAATATCCTTCCCTCGCGACCTACGAACCGTTACGGTAATTCCATTTCTTTCCAAGGTATTCACGTACCTATCAATGGCGTCGTTACTGGCCTGTTTAAATTGACCATCGTCAATAGGGTTGTATTCTATTAGGTTTACCTTGGAAGGTGCAAATCCGCAGAATTCCACCAAGGCATTCACATCCTTTTGCTTATCGTTAATCCCTTCCCAAACCACATACTCATAGGTGATTCTACTCTTGGTTTTCTGATACCAGTACTCCAGGGCCTCTCTAAGATCGGCTAGGGTAAAGGTGGCATTAAAGGGCATAATAGAGGTCCTAACCTCATCTATTGCCGAATGCAGGGATACGGCAAGGTTAAACTTCACTCCCTCATCGGCCATTTTACGGATCATTTTGGGAACCCCGGAGGTAGAGACCGTAATCCTCTTGGGCGACATCCCTAAGCCTTCGGGGGAAGTAATCTTCTCTATGGCCTTTAGAACGTTATTATAGTTCATTAAAGGCTCTCCCATCCCCATAAAAACAATATTGGTCAAAGGCCTATCAAAATACAACCTACTCTCATTATCAATAGCCACTACCTGATCGTAAATTTCATCCGGATTTAGATTTCGCATCCGCTTAAGTCGCGCAGTAGCACAGAATTTACAATCCAAGCTGCAACCAACCTGACTAGATACACAGGCGGTAGTTCTTGTTTTGGTGGGAATAAGGACCGATTCTACCACCAGGTCATCGTGCAGGCGAACGGCATTCTTTATAGTGCCATCACTGCTGCGCTGCATCTGATCTACCTTGATGTGGTTGATCACAAAATTATCCTTCAACATCTGCCTAGTTTCTTTGGAGAGGTTAGTCATATCCTCAAAACTATGGGCCGATTTCTGCCAGAGCCATTCATAAACCTGATTGCCTCTAAAGGGTTGATCCCCTTGGGAAATAAAAAATTCCCTGAGTTGATCTTTGGTAAACGCTCTTATGTCCTTTTTCTTCTTAGCTAATTCCACGGCACAAAGGTAATTGATTAAACAAAAAAATCCCGCCAATCCAGAATAATCTGCATTTGTACGGGATTTTCAAATTATTTTTTCCTACTTATATGATCAGCATGGCATCTCCATAAGAATAAAACTTATAGCCTTCCATGATCGCCTCCTTATAGGCCTTCTTCATTAGATCGTGCCCCATAAAGGCCGATACCATCATCAATAGGGTTGATTTTGGTAAGTGAAAATTGGTCACCATAGCATTTGCGATACTAAATTCGTAAGGAGGGAAAACAAATTTATTGGTCCACCCATTAAACGTATTCAGCGTTTGCTGTGTAGAAACCGCACTTTCCAAGCCACGCATGGCTGTGGTACCTACGGCACACACCCTACGTTTTTCTCGCTTGGCGTTGTTTACTATCTCCGTAGCCTTCTCGTCTATTACCAGCTCTTCGCTATCCATCTTATGCTTGGAAAGGTCTTCTACCTCCACAGGGTTAAAAGTTCCCAGTCCTACGTGAAGGGTAAGCTCAGCAAAATCTATCCCTTTAATTTCCAATCTTTTTAATAAGTGCTTGGAAAAATGCAGCCCTGCAGTAGGTGCCGCAACGGCTCCTTCATGCTTGGCATAAATAGTTTGGTAGCGCTTAGCATCCTCAGGCTCTACCACCCTTTTAATATATTTTGGCAAAGGAGTTTCCCCCAATTCCTTTAATTTTCTTCTAAAATCGTAATAAGAGCCATCGTAAAGGAATCTCAATGTTCTACCTCTAGAGGTGGTATTATCGATTACCTCTGCTACCAAAGATTCATCCTCTCCAAAATACAATTTATTACCAATTCGTATTTTACGGGCAGGATCTACCAAAACATCCCATAGTCTTTGCTCCTCATTTAATTCGCGCAATAGAAATACTTCTATTCTAGCTCCGGTCTTTTCCTTATTCCCGTACAACCTTGCTGGAAATACCTTGGTGTTGTTGAGCACCATAACATCGCCCTCATCAAAATAATCAATTAGGTCTTTAAATAGTTTGTGTTCTATTTTACCAGTTTCCCTGTGTACTACCATTAATTTGGACTCGTCCCGGTTCTCTGCAGGGTACTCCGCCAATAATTCCGGTGGAAGCTCAAAATTGAAGTGCGATAATTTCATTTAGTATTTACCTTATTTAAAGTTAAACTTTTGCGGCTGCAAATATACGATGTTGACATAGGGGTTGTCAAGTAAATTGGCATTTAAATCACAATTAGCTAATTTCTACTGGAAAATTTAAACTTTCCATATCCTTCCAAAAATCGGGATACGATTTAGAAACTACCCCCGCATCATTGATAAACAGGTCGGTTTTTAGTGCCAAGGGGGCAAAAGCCATTGCCATTCTATGGTCGTTATAGGTATCTATCGCGATATTTTTATTTATCTGACTAGAAGGCTCCAAGGTTAACGTCTTGTCCGTTACCGAGATAGGGGCACCCAATTTTCCCAATTCCGTCTTTAAGGCCTCTAGCCTATCCGTTTCTTTTATTTTAAGCGTATGCAAGCCCGTTAAGTGACATCCAATTCCGAGGCCAAAGCAGCTCACAACAATGGTTTGTGCAATATCCGGCGCATTCACAAGATCTATCTCAATCTTCTTATCGCTTACTGCTGCGGTTTTACGCAATACAACTTCGTGCTCCCCGAAAACGGTTTCCACACCAAAATCCTTATAAATTTCGGCGAGGACACTATCTCCCTGCAGGCTGTCTTTGCGATAAGAGGATAGGGTAATTTCCGACCCCACATCAGAAAGCGACACAATACTATAAAAATAGGAGGCAGAGCTCCAATCGGACTCCACTACTTGCGTAGCGGCTTTAACCGATTTTTGGGGCAGCACCTTAATGGTATTGCCTTCAAAAGAACTTTCCACGCCTATCTGGGCAAGTAGTCCTAAGGTCATTTTAATGTAGGGCACTGAAGTAATTTTCCCTACCAGTTCTAATTCTAACCCATTTTCTAGGCTAGGCGCTACCAATAACAACGCAGAGATATACTGACTACTCACATTGGCAGGCAAGCTCACCTTGCTTTTGGTCAGCTTCTGCCCTTTAATTTTAATAGGGGGATACCCCTCATTATTTTCATAATGGATAGCTGCTCCCAATTCCTTTAGGGCGTCCACCAGAATTTTTATAGGTCGTTCCGTCATCCGTTTAGAACCTGTGAGCACCACCTCCTTGTTTTCCTGAGTGGCAAAATAAGCTGTTAAAAAGCGCATTGCCGTACCGGCATGATGGATGTCTACAGTGCCATTAGCTATAGCAAGACCTTTCTGCATTACCTCGGCATCGTCCGAGTTGGAAAGGTTCTCTATAGCAATAGTGGGATAAAGTGCCTGCAGAAGCAAGAGCCTGTTGGATTCACTCTTAGATCCGGTTATTTTTATTTTAGCTTTTAACAAAGAGCTGGGCGGGGCAGATAGATATACTTTCAAAATATTCGGGATTTATAATAATAGTATTGATTTTCTTTATTTTTTGGTGATGCCCAAAAAACGCAAGCTACAAATATACTATTATTTCAGCTTTTTATTGCTGTGATGACGATCGTGATCCCTAGTTGCTTTTAAGTCCAGTTTTTTATCAAAAGACTCCTGTAGGTTGATGCCGGTTTGGTTGGCCAAGCATAGCACCACAAAAAGCACATCTGCCAATTCCTCCCCTAGATCTTTATCTTTATCCGATTCCTTTTCACTTTGCTCTCCATATCGCCTAGCAATAATACGTGCCACCTCCCCTACCTCCTCGGTAAGTTGAGCCATATTGGTAAGCTCATTAAAGTATCGTACCCCGTGGGCTTTTATCCATTCATCTACCGCTAACTGCGCGTCTTTTATGTTCATTATTTCGAAATTTTTGACAAAACTGTAATTCCGTTACTCCTTCACATCTATTACAACCGGAGTAATAACCTATTCTCTGTTCTTTGTATCAATTTGTATAGTAACGGGTCCATCATTGATCATGGCCACTTGCATGTCTGCACCAAAAACGCCTGTTCCTACTTTTTTCCCAATTTCCTTTTCCATTTGGGCTACAAATTGCTCGTATAATGGGATGGCAGTATCCGGTTTGGCCGCCTTGAGATAACTGGGCCTATTTCCTTTTTTAGTAGCGGCATGAAGGGTAAACTGACTCACCACAATTACATTGCCCTCTTGCTGTAGTAAGGATTCGTTCATTACTCCTTCACTATCGTTAAATATCCGAAGGTTGGCTATCTTTCTGCAAAGCCATGCGATATCTTCTTCCCCATCTGCTTCCTCTATCCCCAAAAGCACCAAAACCCCCTTAGAAATCTCTGAAATTACCTCACCTTCCACAGTTACACTCGCCTGGGAAACTCTCTGTATTACTGCTCTCATTATTTTTCTCCGTAAATATCCGTTCTGTAATTCTCCTCTTCCCCATCTATCATCTGCACATAACTCTTATACCTACTCCACGCCACCTTATCCTGATCCAGCGCCTCTTTTACAGCGCATTGTGGCTCATCTATGTGCAGGCAATTATTAAACCTACATTCACTCTTCAACTCAAAGAATTCGGGAAAATAATCCCCAATTTCCTCTGGCTCCATATCTACGATCCCAAATCCTTTAATACCTGGGGTATCAATTATTCTAGCCCCAATATTAAGGTCAAACATTTCTGCAAAGGTAGTAGTGTGCTGCCCTTGCAAATGCTGACTGGAAATATCCTTGGTCTTTAAATTCAGCTCTGGTTCAATAGCATTGACCAAAGTAGATTTTCCCACGCCAGAATGACCAGAGAACATGCTGGTTTTGCCCAGCATCAATTCTTTTACTTTGTCTACATTTTTCCCGCTTGCTGCCGAAATCCCAATACAGGTATAGCCTATTTCCCTGTAAAGGGCAGCCAAGTACCTAATCTCATCCAGTTCTTCCGAACTGTAAGTGTCAATTTTATTGAATAGTAATATTGTGGGAATGTTATAGGCCTCTGCCGTTACTAAAAAGCGATCAATAAAATTGGTGAAAGTAGTAGGGTTGTTTAGGGTCACGATCAAAAATACTTGATCCAGGTTAGAGGCAATGATATGGGTCTGCTTGGATAGATTGACCGATTTCCTAATAATATAATTCTTCCGGTCCTGTATTTCCGTAATAACGCCCTGTGCCTCCTCGGAAGAAGGGTCTTCGTCAAAAGTTACTTTATCGCCTACAGCTATAGGATTAGTACTCTTTATTCCCTTTAAACGGAATCTTCCCTTGATCCTACAGTTATAAAATACGCCTTCCTCCGATTTAACGGTGTACCAACTTCCAGTAGATTTATAAACGGTTCCCTTCATGTATTCATTCGTCTTTTATTTTACAAAGAAACAACTTTAGTTTCACAAAACCAGCTGTTACAGTGTAACGATCAACCTCTTAAACCCTACACCCTCACACTTTATTCAATTTCTACTACTTTACTAGCTACCCTCCTAGTATCCAAGGAGCTTACATAGGACAAGACTAGCAGAAAACATGTACCGCTCACCACTAAATTTCCAACCCTCCCCTTAAAAATACGAAGGCCGAAAAATTCCAAGAAATTGGAATTTTTCGGCCTCTACTTCATTGCTATCACGGACTGGCAATTAGCCATTAGATAATAACTAGTCCCTACCGATGACCTTCACTCTCCCTCCGGCAAAACTATTCTGGTTTATTTCCTTGGGATTACCGTAGAGCACTACATTCCCCCCAATCCTCATATTGATATCCGCCTTCTCCGAGGCATATACTTCGGCTTCCCCAGCAACAGTAATTCTTACGGTTGCCTCTTCACTTTTCAAGGACTTACCTTCAAAAACACCCCCTGTGCCCAGTACTACCTCCAATTTTTCTGTGGCTCCAGAAGCCTCTACAATTCCTCCTGTAATGGACCTAGAGCGGACCTCCTGCACGGCCAATTCCACATGGATTGTGGCACCTTCCTGAGCATTAAGTCGGACTGCCTCTTGCGACAAGGGCTCCACTACCCGTATCTTGGCCCCTTGGTTTGCATCTATCAAATCAAGCTCCTTATAATACACCTCTACAAAGGTATTTTCTCCACGGAATTTTTTATTGAAGGCCATTTTCAACCTTAGCGTTCCGTTTTTATTAATAATCTGAACCTCCTCTGCGTGTTCTCCCTTTATTACCACCTTGCTTTCCTCAGCCTTGAGTAGGCTCACCTCAATTAAGTCGTACACCTTCACCTCATTGAAGTCGCCCACCGCCCTTTCTACTTTCTGCTGGGCCAGCATGGAATAGGAACCCAACAAGGTGCAGATTGCTACTATAATTTTCGTTTTCATATTGTTTTTATTTATCCACCGAAGCTTTTAATCCCTACGATGTGGTTCTTTTGTTATGTATAATTTCACCAGACACCCCTCACTTATCACCCTTTCACAGCGCAAAACAATTCACAAAAAAACCCGCGTAAGGCGGGTTTTTTTTGAATAAAACTGCTTTTATCGCCTTATGAATTAATAATTCGCTCCTGGTGATTAATAGACTCCTGGTGGATGGCCTTGAACATTTTAAGAATAAATTCTTCGCTCAATCCTCTAGCTTCCCCTTCCAAGATCATATTCCCCAAAATGGCATTCCATCGGTTGCTTTGTAATACAGCCACGTTCTTTTGCTTCTTCAATTCCCCGATGCTATCCGAAATCTTCATTCTCTTTCCAAGAATATCGATTACCTGATTATCAATAACATCTATCTGGGCCCTTAGGTTGCTTAAACTGTTTTTGTATTCCATCTCCTCGTTGGTTTCCTTTCTCATCTTAAGATCCCTCATCATTTGAACCAAGGTAGCTGGTGTCACTTGCTGAGCAGCATCACTCCAAGCATTATCCGGATCGTAGTGGGTTTCTATCATCAATCCATCAAAGTTAAGGTCCAAGGCTGTTTGAGAAACATCAAAAACCATATCTCTTTTCCCAGTAATATGGGAAGGATCATTAATTATAGGAAGGTCTGGGAACCTAGTCTGCAGTTCAATCGCCATTTGCCACTCTGGGATATTTCTGTACTTGGTTTTCTCATAGGTAGAGAACCCTCTGTGGATTACCCCTAAATTCTTAATATTGGCAGAATGTAATCTCTCTACAGCCCCCAACCACAAGGCTAAATCCGGGTTTACCGGGTTTTTAATCAATACCACCTTATCCGTGCCTTCCAATGCATCTGCAATTTCCTGAACGATAAATGGACTTACGGTTGATCTGGCTCCTACCCATAGCATATCTATATCGTGCTCTAAAGCCAACTCTACATGTGCTTTATTAGCCACTTCGGTAGCCGTTTTCAATCCGGTTTCTGCCTTTACCTTCTGCAACCATTTTAGACCTAATGCCCCAACCCCTTCAAACATACCAGGTCTGGTTCTTGGCTTCCAGATTCCGGCTCTAAAGTAATTTACATCGGTATCCTTTAACTCATTTGCAATTCGCATTACCTGCTCTTCCGTCTCCGCACTACATGGTCCGGCAATCACTAATGGGTGGTCCAATTTCATATCGTCCAACCATGCTCTCATTTGTTTTGAATTTTCCATTTCTCTACTCTTTATTTATTAAGTGGTATTCCGTTTAATATTCCCTTTATTTTATTGGTATTGTTCATCTCATCATAAATGCCATCATAATCGTCTTCCACTAGCATTTGCTTAAAAGACTGCAAGTTGGCTATGTACTCGTCCAAGGTTTCAATCACATTATCCCTATTCTGTCTAAAGATAGGCGTCCACATTGCAGGCGAGCTTTTTGCCAAGCGTACAGTGCTTTCAAATCCACTTCCCGCCATGTCAAAAATATCACGTTCATTTCGCTCTTTGTCTATAACCGTCTTTCCTAACATAAAAGAGCTGATATGTGATAAATGCGAAACATAGGCAATATGCTTATCATGTGCCACGGGATTCATATATCGGATTCTCATCCCCATTTCCTGAAGCAACTTTAGGGCGCGCTCCTGAAGCTTGAATGCCGTTTTCTCTATTTCGCAAATAATATTTGTCTTACCATCGAACAGGCCTTCAATTGCCGCGGACGGTCCAGAGAATTCCGTACCCGCAATAGGATGGCATGCTAAAAAATTACGCCTGTTAACATGGTTCTCCAAAGTTTTACAGATCAAGGATTTTGTAGAGCCTGCATCCATTACAATAGCCTCATCGTGTACGGCATCCAAGATAATAGGCAATTCCCGCACCATTTGATCCACAGGGATGCTCACCATCACAAGATCTGCCTGTGGAAGTAGGCTATAGTCTGCTTTTTCATCAATTATGGAAAGGGACAAGGCCTCCTCCAAATGACTAATATTGGCATCAATCCCATAGATTCGGGCATTGGGTTCTACCTTCCTTAAATCCCTCGCAAAAGAACCTCCTATTAATCCTACTCCTATTACAAATACATTCATTGTTACGCTACTTATATCCTAAAAGAACAAAACTGGAGATCTGCATTTAACTCCTTGTACAACAGCCTTATCCTATCCAAATTATTATTTTTAAAATCGTTCAATCGCCTCTTTTATTTGATCGGCTTTTACACAGAGAGAAAACCTTATATACCCCTCTCCATTACTCCCAAATATGGTGCCAGGGGTGATAAATATATTTTTATCATAAAGCACCTCATCAATAAAATTTTCGGCAGAGGAGATTCCTTCGGGCAGTTTGGCCCAAACAAACATTCCTACGGCCTTTTTATCGTACACGCAGTTCAGCTTATCTGCCAATTGATAGATTAACTCCCTGCGGTTATCGTACACCTTACTTAGCTCTTGAAACCAGGCGTCATCGCTATTTAAGGCTGCTATGGCTCCCTTTTGAATGCCGTAGAACATCCCAGAGTCCATATTGCTCTTTACCTTTAAAATAGCCTCAATATGCCTTGCATTTCCCAGGACCATACCTACTCTCCAACCAGCCATATTAAAAGTTTTGCTAAGGGAATTCAATTCCAAGGCCACCTCCTTAGCACCTTCTACACCCAAAATACTGATGGGGTGTTCGTTTAACACAAAACTATATGGGTTATCATTCACCAATAAAATCGCGTTTCGCTTTGCAAAGGCCACAAGCTCTTCCAATTGAGCTACGGTTGCAGTTGCTCCCGTTGGCATGTGAGGGTAACTAGTCCACATGATCTTTACCCTGGAAAGGTCTTGTTTTTCCAACGCCTCCAGGTCTGGAAACCAGCCTCCTTCTTCCGTAAGATCGTAATAGCGAGGTACTGCCTCCACCAACTTGGTTACGGATGTATAGGTGGGGTAGCCTGGATTTGGGATCAATGCTTCATCGCCTTTATTTAAAAAAGCCATACTAATGTGCATTATCCCCTCCTTAGAACCCATTAAGGGCAATACCTCGTTTTGGGGGTCTAACACCACCTTAAAGCGCTTCTTATAAAACTGCGTAAAGGCCTCCCTTAATTCGGGCAATCCCTGATAACTTTGGTACTGGTGTGCCCCGTCATGGACAATGGCCTCTGTAACCGCGTTTAATACTGCTTGGGAAGGCGCCATATCCGGACTCCCAATCCCCATGTTTATCACGGGTCGCCCTTCTGCCACCAATCCCCTTACTTCCCTCAATTTTTTAGAGAAGTAGTATTCTTCCACCGAACTTAATCTATCTGCGATTTTCATATTCTTTTGGCTTTTTTATATTCACCCAATACTTTAAATTCTTCTGCCATAATTCCCAACAGCGATTTGGCTTTTTCAAAATGCTCATACGCTTCAAAGGTAACGTCCACAAAGAAGGAGTATTTCCAAGGCATTTCTATCACTGGTAAAGATTGGATCTTAGTTAGGTTTAGGTTACAATCGCTCATCACATTTAAAATGGTTGCCAAACTCCCCCTTTTATGATCCGTTAAAAAACGTACGGAAGCTTTGTTGATCTCTTCCTTTGGCCACACCTTGTTTTGGGTCTTTACGATAATGAATCGGGTAGAGTTTTCCTTTATCGTCTGTATGTTGGTCTGAATAACCTCTAGATCGTAAAGTTCCGAAGCCACCTTTGGCGCAATGGCTGCAATTCCCTTTAACTGGTTCTCTTGAATTCTTTTGGCGGTCTCTGCCGTATCTACATCTTCTACCAATTTTATATGGCCATAATCTTTAAAGAACTCCTTACACTGCAACAGGGCCATCGGATGCGAATGCACCTCTTTTACATCCTCCATCGTCTGTCCTTTAAGGACCATTAAATGATGGTGGATATTCAAATATTGCTCCCCTATGATATGTAAGTTCTTACTAAAGACCAGTGCATAATTTGGAATAATAGACCCCGCTATGGAATTCTCTATAGCCAATACGCCAGTGTCTGCCTTTTTTAGCAGCAACTGATCTACTAAATTATCAAAAGAGGGACATTCCACGAAGTCTACCTTATCCCCAAAATAGTTCTTGGCCACTTGGTGGTGATTAGAACCTTTTATTCCTTGTATTGCTATTTTTAATGCCATTGTTATTTTCTTCCAAACGGAGTTTATCCTAGTTTACCCCAAAAAAAAAGTCCCGCTTTACACGGGACTTTCATCTATATATACATTTAAAATATGTTAGAACAGCCCCATGCCTCTTTGAAAAAAGAAGTAAAAATAAAAACCGTTCCCGAAATATTGCTTTGTCATTTTCTTTTAAAACTTGGGCTAAAGTAATAATTAATTTCAAAACTTCTGCTTAAATTTATTCTTTTTTCACATTTCGCAGTTTCATACACAACAACTTAGGAAATCGACCTCAAAACACCTGGCATCTTAAGAATCTCGCATCTCCCTTTTTAAACACCGACGGATCCCCCCTGATTACCACCCCATTAAACTAAAATTGAGAAAGGAAATATAACGACAAACAAAGGTTATGGAAAAACCCTTATTTTTGGTGAAAACGAACCCTATGTCCATAGTAGCAAAAAACATAACGAAATCTTTTGGCGATCAAATAGCGCTAAACGATGTTTCATTCACCATAAACAAAGGGGAGGTAGTTGGATTCCTAGGTCCTAACGGGGCTGGCAAATCTACCATGATGAAGATTTTAACCACTTATTACAGTCCAGACCAAGGTAGTGCGGAGGTAAACTCTTTTGATGTAGGCAAAGAGCCTAAAAAGGTCCAAAAAAGCATTGGATACCTTCCAGAGCATAACCCTCTTTACTTAGATATGTATGTAAAGGAATACTTGGAGTTTAATGCCAATGTTTACCAAGTAGACAAAAAAAGAATCCCCGTGGTCTTGGAACAAACGGGATTATTGCCCGAGGCGCATAAAAAGATTGGACAACTCTCCAAGGGGTACCGACAAAGAGTAGGATTGGCTGCTGCCTTATTGCACAACCCTGAGGTGTTGATCTTGGACGAGCCTACTACCGGACTAGACCCTAATCAATTATTGGAAATCAGAAATTTGATCAGGGAAATTGGCAAGGAGAAAACTATCTTATTATCTACCCACATCCTAAAGGAGGTAGAAGCTGTATGTGATAGGGTCATCATTATTAAAAAGGGGAACATCGTGGCCAATCAAACACTTTCCGAATTGCGTAAAGAGGAAAAGCAAGTTTTGGTAGTAGAGTTCGATTTTAGGGTGGAAGAAGCCTTTCTTAAAAAACTGGACCACGCCATTACCGTAAAAAACACAGGGGGGTTTAGCTACGAAATTACCTTTGACACGGATAAGGATATGCGACCTGCGGTGTTCGACTTCGCCTATGACAATCAACTAAAAACCCTGCAACTAAGCAGAAAAAACAAGAACCTAGAAAGCCTTTTTACCGAATTAACCCAATAGTTTACGGTCCTATAATTAAAACTTCCCTGCCCCTAGCATAGCCGCTACCACGCGATTAGCAGCTAAAGGCAGTATACTATTACCCACCTTTAAATGCGCTCTAAAATAGGATTAAAGGCTTTAGAAGCCACAAATACCTGGTCTCCAAGGGTCAAAGCAAGGGCTTCTTCACGGTCTGTCACTACTTTCACTACCGAATTGCCCACCAACACAGAGACCACATAGATTACCTCCTCCTTCTCTATATGGATCACCTCTCCCGTAAACCTAAATTTAGCACTGTTTCTTTCGGCATTAAAAAAATCCAAGGCCTTTCCTTCACGGACTACGCGACCGTTGTGTAATTCATAAATATGATTGGAAAGTTTTACGATTTCCCCAATGTTATGACTAACTAGAATGGTGGTTAAATTAAAAGCATTGTGTACTTTTAAAATATACTCCTGAAGTTTAGACCTCATCTTATGATCCAGTGCAGATAGGGGCTCGTCCAGAATCAATATTTCGGGACGTTGTACCAATGCCCTCGCTAGAGCTACCCGCTGCTGTTGTCCGCCAGACAAGGTACTGGGTTTTCTATTTAGAAAATCGCCCAGCTCCACAATAGCCACCAAATTATCCACTATAGATTTAGACTGGCCTTTTTGAAGTGCGAATTCCAGATTCTGCCGGACCGTCATATTGGGAAAAAGGGCATAGTCCTGAAAAACATACCCTATCTTTCGTTGTTGGGGTGATAGATTTATTTTCCTCCCTGCATCGAACCAGGTAGTTCCGTTTACCACAATCCTCCCCTTATCTGGGGTAAGCAAGCCACTCAATACTCTTAGGGTGCAAGTTTTACCTGCTCCGGACACTCCGTACAAGCTCACAAACTCCCCCTTCTTAATCTTAAGTTCCAAGTCTAAGAGCATACTCCCTCCCGTGGACCGCAATTTTTTGGTCAGGTTAATTTCGATCATCGCGAATAGCGTTTTAAATACCCTCCGTTAATGAGGTACACCAATAGTAAAATAGCAAAGGTAATGGCAAACAAAATCATGGAGTAATTATTGGCTGCAGCATAATTTAGCGCTTCCACCTCATCATAAATAGCAATAGAGGCCACTTTGGTCTTCCCAGGCATATTGCCCCCAATCATCAACACCACGCCAAACTCGCCCACGGTATGGGCAAAAGTTAGCACTATCCCCGTGAGTATAGAAGATTTAATATTAGGCAACAGTATTCTGAACAAGGTGGTGCGTTTAGACTTTCCCATGGTATAGGCCGCCTCCTTCAAGGTAGGGGAAATGGAGGCCAGTCCCGCCTGAAGCGGCTGTACCATAAAGGGCAAACTATAGATGATGGAAGCCACCACAAGTCCCTCAAAAGAAAATATCAGCCGTATTCCCAACCATTCGTTTAACCAATTACCAAAAAAATTGGCCGGACTAAAGGCTACTAGCATATAAAAGCCCAGAACCGTAGGTGGCAATACCAGGGGCATACTCACCAGGGTTTCTACCACGGGTTTCATTTTAGAATGAGTGCTAGATAACCAGTTGGCTATAGGTACCGCAATCACCAAAAGAATAATAGTGGTAACAAAGGCCAGTTTAAAAGTTAGTACAAGAGGTTGCCAATCCATTAGGGTGCCAGTATTAATTCGTTCATCTTTACCATGGCCAAAACCGACATATTGCGGTCTAGCCCCAGTCTTTTTAAACTTTTGGAACCCACTACTGCCACCAGCTCACCTATTTCCGTATCTAGCACCAATCGGCTCAAAATTTCTCCTGCTTCTACCTCTTTCACCGTTCCCTTTAGGTAATTATCCACACTGAGCAAATTGGGGTCCTGAAGGTTGAGGATTACTTCGGTTTCTTTAAACAATACCCTAATATCCTCCCTGGGAACCAAATACGGAGCCGTTTGTGGCGTATCCAAAACCACGGATACCCATTGGGTGTTCTTACCAAGAGCTACCCTTACCAAAGACAGATTGCCTACGGTCTCCACCTCTAAAATATGTCCCTTAAAACTATTCATCCATCAAATATCCAAATTCTTTCAATAGGAGCGCGACTTCCTCGGAAAAAAGAAAATCGTAAAATTGCTGAAGCTGCTGTTCATTCTCCCGTTCCCTTTTTATTAGCACTATGCCCTGGGTGATGGGGGAATACTGTTTAGCATCTACCTCTAACCACCTTCCTTTGTCCTTCATCCTAGGTGCCTTCACCGTGGATAAGGCTGTAAAACCAATGTCCGCTGCCTTAGAGGCTATAAATTGGTTGGTTTGCGCTATGCTCTCCCCATACACCAATTTATGTTTTAGTTGATCATAAAGACCGTAGTGCTCAATCACCTCCATAGCCGCCACCCCGTAAGGTGCGGTCATGGGATTCGCCATAGCAATATGGTTTATTTCGGGATCGTTAAGAGTGTTCACGGAAATGGGCTTGGACAGCGCTACGGACCATAGAATTAATTTCCCGTTGGCGTACCTACGGGGAGCCTCCATCCCTTTCCCGGCCATATAGACTGCTTCTGGATATTTCATGTTGGCCGCTACGAAAACATCGTAAGGAGCCCCTTCTACAATCTGTGCTGTTAACTTCCCGGAAGACCCAATCATCATTTCACAAACCACCCCATATTTTTCGGTATACCGCGCTACAATTGCCTCCATGGGCAACTGCATATTGGCGGCCACCGCCACCCGTATTTTATTTGCATCGCTCTCTTGACAAGCTACCCCTAAAAGGAGGAGCGACAACAACAAAACCAAGATTCCCAACCGATTAATCATGTCGAATATAAGATTGCATTAGAATTTTCCATATCCCTAAATCCCAGAAGAATTTCCCTTAACAACCTTCCCCGATGAGAAGCTTTTTCACGCCCAGCCAAAACATCCTTAAGGTTGCCGAGTGAGAATCGGAGAGTTCGGAAAGCAACAATAAATTCTGTTCAAATTCTTTTGCATCCGAATGGTGGACCCCAGCTTCAGCGGGATCGAAATATCCCATACTCCAATCGGAAAAAGACCGTTCTTCTATCTCCCCTTCCCATATCAGTTGGATATCTCCATGCCGTTTATCCTTAACAATCTCCTGATACAAGGATTTTACCTGCTTCTTTTTTCCCTCAATAATCTGAACAAAGCAGTTATTGTGAAATACCAAACACCCGGTGATTCCCTTTTCCTTATTACGGTCCCTAGCGGTTTTCAAAATCGCCGCAACATCGTCCGTGCTCATAAATTCCGAAGCCTTGGATTTGTAAGTAAGCTGAAACATAGGATTAATTTGATGCAAATTACAAAATTAAATGCTCCTAAATGGGCGCTATTACAACCAGCATCCCAGGGAATTGAGCAGCTAGATCAACTTAAATTATTACGGCTCAACCTGCCTTATCTCCATCCAAGCATGGTAAAACAAAAGCTTGGTACATTCCTAAATAAGGAATTATACCAAGCTTTTAATGAGGCGAATATCCTTTTTATTGTTCGCTGCTTTTAGAAATCTCTATAGGGGGCATCCAAATATTGATTAGCCTCCTCTTCTGCAAACTTTGCTGCTTTGCTATCCCAATGCAATGTTTTATTTGGGAAACGACCAGCGATAACGCCTAGCAGGATAGTTTCTGTGAGTCGGGCCGAATAATCAAAAGGTGCACTGCATTCCGCCTTACCCAAACAAGCATCTACAAACTCGTGATAATGCTTTTTCTCTTCTTCATCATAACTCTTAACCGGCTCGCCCAAATTATCGGAATCCTTTACCACAGAGAGATCCAATTCCTTATATTTCCCATCTACAATATGCCTTGGAAGCTCCATAAAGTGTGGCAAGAGCAACCTCCCTTTTTCACCAATGAACATAGCTCCCTGCTCCGGTAGCTTATCGTTATTTGGCAATTCCAGATCTTTATGCTTTTCTGGAGCTCCTGGTCCATCGTACCATACCCATTTCAAGGTTTTTGCCGTGTAGGGGGTTTGTGGAAACGTATAGGTTACTGTATTCTTCTCGGGGAATCCAAATCCATTGGGCTCCCTACAATCGTTTTTAATAGTCATGGGCACATCCAACTCCAAGGCGTTGTAGGGGGTATCAAAAATATGAACTCCCATATCCCCTAAGGTACCACAACCATAATCCATTAACTTTCTCCAGTTTCCCGGATGGTAATACCCTACCTTATAAGGCCTTTCCGCAGACGTTCCCAACCAAAGATTCCAATCTAAATTCTCTGGCACAGGATCAGAGCCTGTAGGTTCTGGACCGTCATAGCCCCAGTTTTTAGGAGACCAGGCCCGTACGGTCTTTACTTTTCCAATAATCCCAGATTGAATCAGGATGGTAGCCAATTTATAATCGTAAAAAGAATGTACCTGGATTCCCATTTGGGTCACCAAATTCTTCTCCTTGGCCTTTTTACGCATTGCCCTTGCCTCCGCCACATGGTGGGTAAGGGGTTTTTGACAATAGACTGGTTTACCCAAGTCCATGGCCATCATAGAAGCCGGTGCATGGGTATGGTCTGGCGTAGATACAATAACGGCATCGATCCCATTTTTCAATTCCTTCAACATCACCCTATAATCTTTATAGGTAGCTGCATTGGGATGTAGTTTTTTGGCCTCTGCCAAGGCGTTGGCATCCACATCGCACAAGGCTACTACATCTACCAACGGATGGGATGAAATGGAAGCCAAATCGGCTCCCCCCATATTACTAACCCCAATATGGGCGGTACGCAAACGGCCATTTTTAGACATAGCCCAGATAGAAGCGGGTAAAAGGGCGGTTAAACCTATTGCTGCGGTTCCCTTTAGAAAGTCTCTTTTTTTCATTAAATTCTTAGTTTTTTTTAGTGGCGGTTATTCATTAGTGGGATCAGCATGGCGTCCCAGCTTCCTTTAAAAGAAAGATCTCCTTTTAAAGAATGTGGCGGCATCCGACAAAACCGGATTACCGCCACAGGGTATTTATAGTTTTCTAATCTTTACATTCCTAAACCAGATAGGGCTAGAGTGATCTTGGAATCCGATATATCCGGATTTAAAGCGACCGTAGTTTTCGGCGTCTTTCCACTTTCCGGTATTTTTCCTTTCGTACCAGTCCTCGGACCAAGGCACAAAGGACAATACCTTCTGTCCATTTAGCCAGTGCTCTACCTTTTCAGGGGTGAATACTATTTTGGTGGTATTCCACTCCCCGACAGGATTCAATACTTTCTTGTCCGGATCTGCAGGGTACATGGCATAATCCGATGCAGTCTGCTGCAAGGGCTGGAGTTCAGCCGGATTCTCTGTATTCCCCAAGCTTAAATTGTATTCGGTAAGATCGTGTATAGCGGCATAGTTCTCATCATCGATCAATTGGTATTCCGGAGAAATGGTAGCCGGACCCTCATTGGGTATGTTCTCCTTTAGGTGATAAAAAATACCACTATTTCCGCCTTTCGGCAGCTTCCATTCTACGTATAACTCAAAATTGTCAAATTCTTCGGCACCATAAATAATATCCGTGCCCCCTGTATAATCCTGTTCCATTCCCAGTTCAGTATCAAAGGTCAGCGTACTATCCTTAATAGTCCATCCTGGAGGAAGGCTATCCCCGTTATAGGCACGCCATCCCTCGGTAGAGGTACCGTCAAAAAGATAGATCCAATCCTCGGTTTCGGCTGTAGCTTCCACACTTTCAGGTTTCGACTTTTGATTCATTTTACATGAGGTCATCGCAAGTGCGAAGACAAAAAGAGCAATAGTTTTCTTCATTTTTATCTGTTAAATTTTAAGCAAACCATGAAGATAAATAATTTAGCCAAGAATCCCACTACCTCCCTTGGAAAAATTAGGAAAACCCACATTTTCTTTGCGATTTGGAGTTAAACCGACCCTCGATTTTTTTGAGAAGCATGGTAGACAAGAAATGGCCACAACTTAACGCCATGGAATTTAAAAAAACACCTAGCTTTTTCATCAATTCAGTAGCCAGCAACCTCACCTACTTTGGATCTAGAAAATATGGAGGAAGGAAGAGCTAGGACTAGCAAACCACTACACCATCACTTGGTAAAATTCTCCTTGGCAACAACTGGGAAAAAAATCATTTCTCTAAACCACCAATCAGCAGGGCCACTACCATGTCTAGGGTTTCCTGTATTCCTGGATTGGTACAATTAACAAGGAGGGAAAAAACCATCTCCTCTTCGGGGTAAACGTACAGAACGGCATAGCCACCTACCCCTTTACCTATATGCCCAAAAGTTGGCCTCCCCCAGGCATCTTGATTAATTTCCCACCCTAATCCGTAATGGGTTTCCCTACTACCTATCACCTCTGCGGTAAGGAACTGCTGCATATTAAGCGCCTCTATAAGGGAAGTGTCTAAAAACTGCTGCCCAAATTTAGCTACATCCACCGCGGTGGACACATAACCGCCCCCAGCAAGTTTATAGCGATTATCCACGGGAATGGCCTTCTTAAATCCGGCCCTATACCTCGTATAAAAATGGGCCATTTGGGGAGGTTGTTCCCCTGGAATTTCTGGAAATGTGTCCTTCATCTGAAAGGGCTCCAACACCTTTTTCTTCACATAGTCCGCAAAAGACACACCGCTCACCTCTTCCATCGCCAAGGATATTAGCACCCAGCCAAAGCTGGTATAGCTATAATTGCTTCCCGGTTTAAAAAGCAGGGGATCGTCCTGAAAAATCCTTAGACTTTCCCTACTATCCATAGGAAGGTCCAGGCCGTATTCCCTCCCCCTATACCCTCTAATTCCAGCGGTATGACTCGCTAGATGCCGAAGGGTAAAATCGTATTCTTTCCTGGGAAAATAAGGCAGGTATTTATAAATGGAAGCATCCAGATCTAGCAGCCCTTCCCTCACCATAACCGCCAAGGCGGTTGCTGCTATTGGTTTGGAGATACTGGCTATTCTGAAGATGGTACGCTGGGGGTCTACCAGCACCTGCCCCTCTAAATTAGCATATCCATATCCTTTTTGAAAATAGGGCTGGTTATTTTTACGCACGCTGATAGCAAGCCCTGGAATTGTATTATCATGGACCAGCTGTTGAAGTAACCGATCTGCTTCCAACATCCCTGCTAGCTGCACATCTTCCCCCATTAGCCTACGGGAGGCCAAAAAATCACTTACATATTTTTGAATGGGTCTCATTGAACAACGCTACTGATCCACTATTAATTTTCACTAAAAAATCCCCTTGAGAGTTACTAGGCACCGTTTCCCACAAAACCAGCCTTACTCTATAAAGATAAGTTTTCCCTTATACAATTCCTCCACTGCTACTTCGGGCGGTCTATTAAAACTAATCACGTCCCCGGTACCGCGCAATACACCGGTTAAGGAGGTTTGCGGATTAACAAGCATGTCATTAGACCCCCTATGACTAACAGTTATGGCATTTGCCTTTAAGGAAGCGGCCTCCAAGCGCGTATCCCCTGCTGCAAATAGGACATTAAAATCTTTAGTTTGGCCACGCAATTGGAAGTAAGAAGGCCCGTTGGAAACGATTCGTACCGACTCAGCGTCTAGATTCAGGTTAAATTCCCCACTGGTGAATTTGGCTTCCGGATTGTTAAAGCTCTCCGAGATAAGCGCTAAGTTAGGAAAGGACAACACCCCTTCACTTTTAATAGCCAGTCCGGTACCACTTCTAATTTCCGTAAGATTAGGCACGGTTACATATACATGAGTTAGGCCATACTTCCGGGTGAAATTGCACGAATTGGTATCCCTAAGCAATAGTCTCCCCTCCTCTACGGTAACGGATACATCATTGCGCAAGTACTTCCCGGTCTCTACTTCTACCTTTGTTTCTGCTCCCTGCACAATGGTTACCCTTACATTTTCATAGGCGGTGATTTTTGTAAAATTAGGCACGGCCACCACCTCCTTGGTTATAGGCCCGGCGTTCTGGAAGCAATCGGGTGCATTTTCACTGTTGCAGTTCCAGAAAAATAAGGGCAGTACCAACAATAGGCTCCATTTATGTAATTTCCTAAAAAATAAGCTCCTCATATCACCTCTTTTATTATAGCCTTATCCCCACCCCAAATTCTACCGCTTCGGCCTTGGCGCCGTGCGACTTTAAGGTGATGGCGCCAAAGATCTTATCCGTAAAATACCGCTTTAAGCCCATCCTGTTGTATACCCTTCCCTCAAAATCGAAGGGGTAGTAAACGTAATACCCCAATTGGGAAATAATAGACATTTTATTTATAAATAACTCATGCCCTACAAACAGCCCTACCCGCTTATAATCGTCCGTAGGCTGTACTCCATATTCGGGGAAGGCAATGGACTGGTAGCGTATCAATTCCTTTAAAAAATTGGAAAAATATAGATCTGTTCCCAGTTGCAAAGCGCTGATTCTTCCTAACCGCTTATCGGCATAAGCAGAAAAAATATAAAATGGAAACTGCCCAGAACCTACAACATCACTCTCATTGATTCCAGATCTAAAAGCCAGATTATATCGCACCGGCTCGGCGTAGGATGTTGTATCCTCGGTTCTAACATACTCCTTCTCCAATCCTCGCTGCAGATCATAGGTAAGCCCTAGGTTAAACGCCAAGGTATTGGTTGAGGTATTGGGCGCCTTCACATTGGCATTGGAGTAATGAATAACGGAGAGTCCCGCCTTAAAGCCCAATCCATCAATGATTTCCTCTTTGTGATAGTTCAGCATTATATAGGTAGAGCTCAACAAATGGGTGCCATAGGCATTATTCCTAAAGTTGTTGTGCTTATTAAACGGATGGGTATTGTAAGCTACCCCCTGCCCCAGCCTAAATTGGAGATTTCTATTTAAGAAATAAAAATTATAATGCGCATACAGTCCAAAATTCTCCCCTAGGGTGCTGTTGTTCATGTTCTGATAAACAAAGGAGAGGCCAGTATCCGGATAATTAAAGCGTTGATGCCATTCCTTTTCCCCATAGGTCTTGCGGTTAAAACTCGCTATTAGTCCGCCCGGGTGTGAACTTATTAGGTGAGAAATATAATTATTGTGCAAGAGCACCGAACCATAAAACTGGTTGATGTCCAAGGTATAACTCGCACTCTGTTTCCCGTCCTGTGAAAAACAAAATGCCGTCCATAGACAGCATAATAGAAATAGACATCGTTTCATTAAGAGCAAATGTAGGGAAAATTTAAAAAGGACAAATTTGGGAATCCTTAGATCTAAAAACAGCTTCTATAAGTAGAAGCCTCCCTCTTCCAAAAGACCCAATTACGCAAGAGGGGTTTAAGTGTTGCTACAAAAACCCCCAGGACCATCCCGGGGGCTATTAAAAACAGTTTTATCAAGATCCAGCAACGATTAGCTGGTGGATTTTAAAGGTTGCTATACGCCTAGAACAAGGCTTCGGCAATGGCTTTTATATTATCCGATTTCCCCATGGAGTAATAGTGTAATACGGGCACCCCGGCCTCTTTTAGCTCCTTAGATTGTTGAATAGCCCATTCTATCCCCACCTGTCTTACCGCCGCATTATTAGTACAACCGTCTACAGCATCTACCAAATCTTGCGGTAGGTCTATTTTAAATACTTGTGGTAGTATATGCATATGACGCTTTACCGCTATGGGCTTTATCCCTGGAATAATGGGCACTTCTATACCCATTTCCCTTGCGGCCTCTACAAACTGGAAGTAGCGACTATTGTCGAAAAACATTTGGGTTACCACATAATCGGCACCGGCATCTACCTTTTCCTTTAACCTTCTAAGGTCCGATTCCAAGGAAGGAGCTTCCATGTGTTTCTCTGGATAACCCGCCACCCCAATACAGAAATCGCCACAATTTTCACTTTCTGCGGTATCGTGTAAATATTTTCCGGAATTAAGGTTTTGAATCTGCGCTACCAATTCCGTGGCATAAGAATGTCCGCCTGGCGTAGGCGTAAAATATTGTTCCCCTTTTCGGGCATCACCCCTTAAAGCCATCACATTGTGTATACCCAAATAATGGCAATCTACCAGTAAATACTCCGTTTCCTCCTTGGTAAAGCCGCCACATAGCACATGGGGAACTGTATCTACCCCGTATTTATGTTGTAGCGCAGCGCATATCCCTACCGTCCCAGGCCGCATACGCGTCAATTTTTTATCGTACAACCCGTCTTTTTCTATGTACACAAACTCTTCCCTTGAGGTGGTAACATCTATAAAAGGCGGATTAAATTCCATCAACGGATCCACGTTGTTGTACAACTCCTGAATATTCTTCCCTTTCACTGGCGGGACAATCTCAAACGAAAACAAAGTTTTCCCCTTTGCGTTTTCCAAATGCTCTGTTACTTTCATGGTCTTTCCCATTGCCCTCCCAACAGAGGGCCCTTATTTTAAAAATTCAACATTCCCTTATTCCCATTATCCCACAAGTAGTCTTGCTTACTATGCTTGCAGTCCGATGATGGATTATGGCGTTTCCCTAAAGGGCCGGGCTATCCACTAAATTTTTTTAGGAACAAGCCCTAAAAAAGATATCGTTCCTATCCCTAACGCGGTAATAAATCATCTAATGAAATCTATAGCATATTATTAGCCCATCGCTACATTGGTTCATTGCTACTTTGGCACATTGTTACATTAGTACATCGCTACATTATTTCATTAGCAAATCTCCAAATCAACCCATTGTTACATTAACCAATTGCTACATTGTTACATTATCAATGCATTAGCAAATTTCCAAATCAACACATCTCCAAATCAACCAATTAATCATCTGCGATATTGGGCGCTAACCATTTACTAGCCTCTTCCAGAGGAATATCTTTCCGCGCTGCAAAATCGGCTACCTGATCTTCCTTGATTTTTCCGAGTCCAAAATATCGGGCCTCTTCATTCCCGAAATAATAGCCACTAACACTGGCTGCCGGCCACATAGCCAAACTATCCGTTAATTGCACCCCAATTTTTTCTTCCACCTGCAACAGTTCCCAAATGGTAAGTTTCTCCAAATGATCTGGACAGGCAGGATAACCGGGTGCCGGTCTAATTCCCTTGTACTCTTCTTTAATTAATTCTTCATTATCCAAGGCTTCTTCGGAAGCATAGCCCCAATGCACCTTTCTCACTTCCAAGTGTAAATATTCGGCAAACGCCTCCGCAAATCGGTCGGCCAGCGCCTTTACCAATATACTGTTGTAATCGTCCAAATTATCCCGATAACTATTAGCCAGTTCATCGGAACCAAAACCAGCGGAGACACAAAAGCAGCCTACGTAATCTGTTATCCCACTATCTTTGGGCGCTATAAAATCGGCAAGGGCCAAATTAGGTCTATCCTTATATTTTTTAGACTGTTGCCTAAGAGTCCTAAAATAGGTCTTCTCCCCATTATGGGTAAGTTCTATATCGTCATCGTTCACGGTATTTGCAGGGAAGAGTCCAAAAATACCCTTAGCCTGAAACAGGTTTTCGTCCAGGATCTTTTTCAACATTACCTTGGCATCGGCAAACAGCTCCTTGGCCTGTTGGCCAACCACCTCATCCTCCAAAATATTGGGATACCTTCCGTGCAACTCCCAGCTTCTAAAGAAAGGGGACCAATCTATAAAAGGCACCAATTCCCTTAGGTCCATATTCTCTATAAGTTGTATGCCTAACTTATTAGGCTTTATAATTTGGGATTTTTCCCAATCTACCTGATATTTATTTGCCCGGGCATCTTCCAGTTTTATATACTCCCTGCGTCGGCCCCTTTTCAGGAAACTCTCCCTAAATTCGGCATAATCCATTTTTATACTCTCCTTGTAGTTGGAAGCACTTTCTTTCTGCAACAAATCCCCCACTACGGTCACGGCTCGCGAGGCATCGTTTACGTGCACCACCGCATTCTTGTACTGGGGATCTATCTTCACCGCCGTATGGGCCTTACTAGTAGTTGCCCCCCCAATTAACAAGGGAACCGTAAAATTTTGTCGCTCCATCTCCTTGGCAAGGAACACCATTTCGTCCAAGGAAGGCGTAATAAGGCCACTTAAGCCAATGATATCTACTTTTTCTTCCTTGGCAACATTAATTATCTTCTCTGGTGGTACCATTACCCCCAAGTCTACAATCTCATAGTTGTTACAGGCCAAGACCACACTCACAATATTTTTTCCAATATCGTGCACATCGCCTTTCACCGTAGCCATCAATATTTTTCCGGCAGCGGATTCTTCCCCTTCGGGCAAGGGGTTCTTCAATTTTTCCTCTTCAATAAACGGCAATAGGTAGGCAACTGCTTTCTTCATAACTCGGGCCGATTTTACCACCTGTGGCAAAAACATCTTCCCGCTTTGAAAAAGATCTCCCACCACGTTCATTCCCGTCATTAAATGACCTTCAATCACTTGAATGGGTGCCGCTACACTAAGCCTGGCCTCTTCTACATCTTCTACAACATATTGATCTATCCCTTTTACTAGGGCTCTGGTGATACGGTTTTGCAGGGGTTCTTCCCTCCAAGACAGATCTACTTTATTTTCTTTCGCTTTCCCTACTACAGATTCAGCAAAATCTAACAAGCGCTCTGTAGCATCCTCACGTCTATTGAGAATTACATCTTCTACATGCTCTAAAAGGTCTTTGGGGATATCGTC